>JAPONY010000059.1 GCA_026713705.1 Gammaproteobacteria bacterium | reverse complement strand
TGGCTGTTCGCCATTTAAAGTGGTACGCGAGCTGGGTTTAGAACGTCGTGAGACAGTTCGGTCCCTATCTGGTGTGGGCGTTGGATGATTGAGGGGAGCTGCTCCTAGTACGAGAGGACCGGAGTGGACGTACCTCTGGTGTTCCGGTTGTCACGCCAGTGGCATTGCCGGGTAGCTATGTACGGAAAGGATAACCGCTGAAAGCATCTAAGCGGGAAGCCTGTCCCAAGATTAGGTTTCACTGGACTTCGAGTCCCAGTAGGGCCCTGGAAGAATACCAGGTTGATAGGCTGGATGTGGACGCTCAGTAATGAGTGAAGCTAACCAGTACTAATTGCCCGTGAGGCTTGACCATGCTACTTCAGACCTTCCGCTTGATTGAGCGCTTGTGAATCATCCAAATCTTTTTTCGCCTGGTGACCATAGAGAACTGGTACCACCCGATCCCTTTCCGAACTCGACCGTGAAACGGTTCATCGCCGATGATAGTGTGGGGTTTCCCCATGTGAAAGTAGGACATCGCCAGGCACCTCACATCCGGCCCCGCCTCGTGCGGGGCCGTTTTTGTTTAAGGAGATGAACAGATGCATAATGTAGGGGAATACGTTCTTCCGTTTTCGGGCCAAAATGCTGGTTACCATAGAGCCAAAGTTCCAGGTCGCTCTTCCTGCCGAATTGTGTCAGCAAATAGGTCTACGCGAGGGTGATGTGATGGAAGCATCCGTCGTTGATGGCGGCATTCTCTTCAGCCCCAAAAGGGTGGTGGACCGGAATGCGGTTGCGGATAGGATTGATGAGATTTTTGCGCGAATCAAACCTTCGCCTGAGGATGCTGGCCGTTCCGAAGAGGAAATCATGGAAGAAGTCATCAAGGACATAGCTGAAGCACGAAAAGAGCGGCGTAGCCGCAAGGTGTGAACTGGATAGAAATGTACTCGTTTCAACAGCACGGGTCGAGAGTCCTGTCGCTGATTTTTCTGGCGCGTCTAGTTGTCCAGTCGTCGCGAGTATAATAGTCAAACTCCTCCGTGAGGGGTAAGGAGACTGAGCTAAATGGACAAAATTCACGCTTTCAGCCGGGGTCTGGTGGATGGCCTCACTTCATTCAGGTTCCTTTTTGGGAAGGAAGCGATCAGTTGTCCTGATGCCTTGGATTATAAGAGCGACCTTGAGTGCCTCGGGCGGGATATGCAACAGGCTTTTATCAATGTCTCGGACACCCGGCAAGAAGCCTCTAGCAAATAAGGCGGGAAGCCTTTTTCGTAAAGAAGGTCGCAAGACCCTTATCCGTCAGGAAGAGTTCAAGGGGCCATTGCCTCACCCTGAACTCTATGCGCAGTATGAAAATATCTGCCCGGGGGCGGCGAAGGAAATTCTCGAATACACCAAGTCTGAACAAGAATTCCGCCACAAGGTGGTAGCCAGTGAATTTGGATACCGCCGTCTAGGCATGTTTTTTGCTTTTTTGTTGTGCTTGGTATCAATAGGGGGGGCTGTTTACCTGGCTTCAATTAATCAACTTCTTGTTGCGAGTATGCTAGTCGGGGTGACTATTACCGGAATTGTTGGAGCGTTCATCCAAAAGCGTCAGACTTCAGAATGACCTCGATATCTGAAAATTTGGGAACGATGTGCTGGGGTGGCTTTTTAGCGGTCAAGTTTTTTGACTGAATTTTCTTCTTCCTTGCCGCTGGATGCTGAGCGGATCGCCGAAGCTCTGTCCGAGGAGGTGTGCGCCCGGCTCGGTGAAATCGAGATGATCGATAAGGTCGCTTCTACCAACGATATCCTGTACGACGACGATGTCTGCAACCGGGTGCAGGTCGCACGCCACCAAACCGGGGGCCGAGGCCGTCAGGGTCGGAACTGGGAGACGGCCGACGGAGCCCTTTGCTTTTCGGTATTGCATACTTTCCCGGCACAAGCGCCGGCGGCTTTGGCTCTGTGGGCCGGCATCGCCCTGACCGAGCGCTTGCGAGAGATGGGCCTCGGGCAGCCTTGCCTGAACTGGCCGAACGATTTGATGTACGGTGCTGAGAAATTCGGCGGGATCCTGACCGAATGCCGTGCCCGCGGCGGGCAGACCCGTTGCGTGGTCGGAGTCGGCATCAATGTGGAAGATGTGCCGGAAGTAGACCGTCCGGCAACCTCGATCGCCCGTGCCTGCGGGCAAATCCCCGACCCGAATCACTTGGCCGCCGGCTTGATCGGGGCGGTCTCCGCCTGCCTCGTTCGCATGGACGGTGGCGCTCCGGGTGAACTTAAGGCATACTTTGATTCGTATGACGGTCTCAAAGGCAGCGAGGTGCATGTGACCGGAACAAATCAGACATATACGGGCCGTGCGCTGGGCGTAGACGACCGTGGCTGCCTGCAGGTCGAAGGAGAAGAGGGCGTGCGGCGTTTCGACAGTGCCGACGTGCGCCTGCAACGGCGATGACCCTGCTGCTGGACCTCGGCCACACCCGCGCCAAGCTGGGCGAGGAGCGGGACGGCCAGATCCTGCGGCTCGGGGCCGCCCCGATCTCCGACATCCATCGGCTGCATGCGACGCTGAACAGGCGCCGGGACCCGGAAGAGACCTTGCATGCGGTCTCGACCATGCAGGGCACTCCCGGAGACGAGTTGCGGGAAGGCATCGAGAAGGCGTGGGGCCAGCCAGTGGTTTGGGCCACTTCCGAATCGGCACGTGGGGAGATCGGCCTGCACTACGCGCAACCCGAAACCTTCGGAGCGGACCGGTTGCTGGCGATGCGCGCGGCGCGTCAGCGAACCCATAAAGCCCTCATCGTCGTGGATGCCGGATCCGCTATTGCTGTGGACGGGCTCGCCCAAGACAATCAGCACTGCGGCGGCTGGATCGTCCCGGGCTACTTTCGGCAGAAAGACGGTCTGGGGATGTTGTCCGCTGCCGTTCACGCACCCCCGGTGAGTCCGCGCAGCACCGTCCATGCCGACACGGCCGAAGCGATCGAATCGGGAGTCTGGAAACTCCTGTCCGCAGGCATCGACGCCATGTGCACGCGGTTGCGTGAGGACGTGCTGGGAGAATCCGCCCTGGTCATGCTGACCGGCGGCGATGCCGAGAAGCTTCAGCTTTGGTGCGAGACGCCGATGATTGCGGTGCCGGATCTGGTGCTGGAGGGACTAGTTATTTGTGCGCATTCTTAGAGAACGCTGAGGCACTCTCTCCCTAAATTGTTTATTTGCCTATTACCTAGTTGCCGGTAAACCAGTTTTCCAGCTGGAGCCCTTTTACTTGAGAGAAATGCTTTTGGTTATTGCCCACGAGTGTCGCATCAAGTACCAGAGCATGGGAGGCAATCATCGCGTCAGCAAATCCAATGGGCTTCCCTTCTTCACCCGGCGTTCACTGATTGAAAATATATCGGGGCGTTCGGCCAGAAAATCGTCACCCACCGGATCGCTCTCATCGTTCAGCGTCAGCCAGGACTTGCGCACGGGCTCCAGAATCAGCCTTTGCCCAACTTTTTGCATGGCAACCTCAGTGACGCCCTCAAAGGCAAAATCCTTGGGGATGCGGACAGCCTGGCTACGGCCGTTCTTGAAAATCTTTGCAGTACGCATAGCGCCCTCCCATATAATGTGCCGCAGCATATACCATTTGGAATGTACGGGAAAATAAACCCCATTGGTGTTGCCTGACCGTGCAAACTCGACGCCGGGCCGGGGTCGGTCTGCACCTGAGTTCCCTCCCGGGCGAATACGGCATCGGCGAACTGGGCCACCACGCATACCGCTTTATCGACACACTGGCCTCGATGGGCTTCGGCGTTTGGCAGTTCCTGCCGGTCGGGCCGGTCGGCTACGCCGATTCTCCCTACCAGTCGCCGTCCACCTACGCCGGCAACCCTTTGCTGATCGACCTGGAAGCGTTGCGCGACCAGGGATTCGTCAAGGATGATGAGCTTTCGCCCTTCCGGGGTTTGCCCCGCGAGCGGGTGGATTTTCCCGCATTGCTCCCGCTCAAGCTGGAATTGCTGGCCCGCGTTGGCGAACGCTTCGAGATGGCGGCCTCGCCGGCGCAGCGGCAGGCGCGGGATGAGTTCGTGGCCGTCCACGATCCGGCCTGGCTGCATGACCATGCATTGTTCGAGATCCTGAGGAACCGGTATCGCCAGCGCCCCTGGCCCGAATGGGACGAGCCTCACGCGATGCGCGACCCCGAAGCCCTGCGGGAAGTCGAAAGGACGGCTCGGGCAGAGCTGGAGAGCCTCAAGTCCGTCCAGTTCCTGTTCTTCGAACAGTGGCGGAAGCTCAGGGAATACGCGAACGAACAGGGTGTGCGCCTCATGGGCGACCTGCCGATCTATGTTGCGCTGGACAGCGCGGACACCTGGGCGAATCCTGAGCTGTTCCAGCTGGACGAAAGCCGGAGCCCGACTTGCATCGCCGGCGTCCCGCCGGACTACTTCAGCGAAGACGGGCAGTGCTGGGACAACCCCCTCTACGACTGGGAGCGGCATGCGGCCGACGGCTACCGGTGGTGGATCGCCCGGGTCCGCCACGCCATCGCCCTGGCCGACCTCGTCCGGCTGGACCACTTCCGGGGCCTGGAGTCCTACTGGGCCATCCCGGCCGGGGCGGAGAACGCACGGGACGGCGAATGGAGGCCCGGCCCGGCGGGGGATCTTCTCGATGCGTTGCGCGACGCCCTGGGAGACCTGCCCATCATTGCCGAAGACCTCGGCATCATCACGCCGGAAGTCGAGGCGCTGCGCGACCAGTACGGACTTGCCGGCATGAAGGTCCTGCAGTTCATGGTGACCCAAAAGAAATTCGATCCCGCATTGATCCCCGAGAACTCCGTGTGCTACACCGGCACGCACGACAACGACACGACGGTGGGCTGGTTCCAAAACGGGCTGGAGGAGGCGCCGCAACTCCAGTCCAACGTCCTGCGGCACACGCAGGGCAGCCCGGAGACGATCCATCAGGACCTGATCCGTCTCGCTTTCTCCACGGCGGCCGGTCTTGCCGTCATTCCCATGCAGGATTTCCTGGGCCTGGATTCGCAGGCACGGATGAACACGCCGGGCACGGTCACCGGGAACTGGAGCTGGCGCCTCAAGGACGGGCAGGTCACTCCTGAAGTGCGCGAATGGGTACAAGGGGCGCTCAGCGAATCCGCCCGGAGTTAGAAAACCGGCACAGACCCTGCAACGTGCGATCAGCCCCTAAATCCAATATAATCAGCATTCCGCCGCATTCCGCGACGGCTCCCCGAAGACGGGCAACAGGGGAACACCCCGGGATTGCGGCCATGGACACCGCCGAAACTCGTTTTATCAGTCGCCTGACAAGGTCGACGGTGGCGCTGGTGCTTGCCGGAGGCAAGGGCTCCCGGCTGCATGAACTCACGCAGTGGCGCGCCAAGCCGTCGGTGCACTTCGGCGGCAAATTCCGCATCATCGACTTCCCGCTTTCGAACTGCATCAATTCGGGTCTGCGCCGGGTCGGCGTGCTGACCCAGTACAAGGCGCACTCGCTGATCCAGCACCTGGTGCACGGCTGGAGCCGCTTCTCCCTGGGCAGCAAGGAATTCGTCGAGGTCCTGCCGGCCTCGCAGCGGGTCGGCGGCGAGTGGTACCGCGGCACGGCGGACGCGGTCTTCCAGAACCTGGACATCATCCGCACGCACGACCCGGAACTGGTGTTGATCCTGGCGGGAGACCATGTCTACAAGATGGACTACGGCCCGCTGCTGGCCGCGCATGCGGAGAGCGGGGCGGACATGACCGTGTGCTGCCTCGAAGTGCCGATCGAAGAGGCGGCCGGACAGTACGGCGTCATGACCGTCGACGAGACGGGCAAGATCATCGCCTTCGACGAAAAGCCCGAGAACCCGTCCCCCGTCCCGGGAAAGGAAGGGGTGTGCCTGGCGTCCATGGGGAACTACGTGTTCAACACCGATTTCCTGTACGAGCAGGTCATCAAGGACTCCGACGACCCCGACAGCGCGCACGACTTCGGGCACAACATCATCCCCTCGATCATCAAGAACTGCGAGGTTTATGCCTATCCCTTCCGCGACCTGGAGACGGGCGCACAGGCGTACTGGCGCGACATCGGGACGCTGGACGCCTTCTGGGAGGCGAACATGGAACTCATCGAGGTCGCCCCCCAGCTGGACATGTACGACAAGAACTGGCCGATCATGACGCACCAGAAGAACTACCCGGCCGCCAAGTTCGTGTTCGACGAAGAGGATAAGCGCGGGGAGGCCATCGACTCCATGATTTCAGGCGGCTGCATCGTCTCGGGCACCCGGGTGAAGCGTTCGCTGTTGTTCTCCAACTGCCGGATCGATGCCCGGGGCACGATCAAGGATTCGTTGCTGCTCCCGGACGTCAAGATCGGCCGGAACTGCCGCATCGAGCGGGCCATCCTCGACCGCGGGGCGGTCATCCCGGACGATTCCGTCATCGGCGTGAACCCTGACGAAGACCGCCGCCGCGGATTCCGCATCACGCCCAAGGGCATCACACTCGTCACGCCGGACATGCTGGGTCAGAAGCTCCACTTCACCCGCTGAATCCCGGATCCCCCATGAGTTCGGCACGGAACATCCTGTTGCTGGCTGCAGAGAACGGCGCCTTGCCGCACGGCAAGGTCGGCGGCGTGGGGGACGTCATGCGCGAACTGCCGATCGCGCTGGCCCGCCGGGGTCTGGAACCCGTCGTGCTGACGCCGGCATACGGCCTGCTCGACGAATTTCCCGATACGAAACAGATCGCATCCGTGAACGTGGGATTCGGCGGCGTGGCGGAATCGGTCGACCTCTACGAAATCCCCCTGGATCCCGACACCGGCGTACGCCACTGCGTCCTGGACCATGCCTGCTTCCAGCCGAACGGACCCGGCATCATCTACTGCGACGACGGGGATGACGCGCCGTTCGAGACGGACGGCGGAAAGTTCGCGTTCTTCTGCGCCGCGGCGGCTGCAGCGATTTGCGAGGGGGCCCTGGAGGCGCCCGACGTCGTCCATCTCCACGACTGGCCGGCCGCGCTGTTCCTGGCCCTGCGGGAGTTCGACCCCGTCCTCTCGCCCCTGAAGAAAATCCGCACGGTCTACACGATCCACAACCTGGCGCTGCAGGGCGTCCGCCCGCTGGACGGCTATGATTCCTCGCTGCACGCCTGGTTTCCGCACCTGACGTTCGAGACGGAAACCGTCGCGGACCCTCGCTGGGAAGATTGCGTCAATCCCATGGCCGCCGCGATCCGCCTGGCCGACGGCGTCAACACGGTCTCGTCCGTCTACGCCGAGGAGATCACCCGCCCGAGCGCGCCGGAACGCGGCTACAGCGGCGGCGAGGGCCTTGAGGAAGACCTGGGGAAGGCGCAGTCGGAAGGCCGCCTCGCCGGCATCCTGAACGGCTGCGAGTATCCGGAGCAACCGGCCCCGGCACCGGAATGGTCCCGCGTGGTGGAAGTCATGCAGTCCGAACTCATGCGCTGGCAGGGCGAGCAAGGAGAGATTCGGGCGCACGCACGGGCGACCGAGCGGCTCGACACGCTTTCATCCCGGCGCCCCGGCATCCTGCTGACCAGCATCGGGCGCATCGCGACGCAGAAGGTGCAGTTGCTCCGCGAGGAGGCGGGCGAGGGCGGCAGCGCCCTGGCCACCCTGCTCGAATCTCTCGGCGACGACGCGTGGTTCATCATGCTCGGCACCGGCGACCCCGACTGCGAGGCGTTCCTGGCCGACCATGCGGCGGTGCACCCGAACTTCCTGTACCTGCAGGGCTACTCCGACGAGTTGTCGGATTTGCTGTACCGGGCTGGCGACCTGTTCCTCATGCCGAGCCAGTTCGAGCCCTGCGGCATCAGCCAGATGATCGCCATGCGGGCCGGGCAGCCCTGCGTGGTGCACGGAGTCGGCGGCCTCAAGGAGACCGTCGAAGACGACGTGACCGGTTTCACGTTCGGCGGGGACACGCCCCGGATGCAGGCGGCCAGCTTTCTCGACCGGGTCCGGGAGGCGCTTGAGCTTCGCCGGTCCTCGCCCGAGCGATGGGAAAAGATATGCCGTGCGGCCGCCGCCGCACGCTTCGACTGGGATGCCAGTGCGGCCAAGTACGAACAGGTGCTTTATGAAAGCGGCCACGCCTGAGTCCGTCTGCGACCCCGCAATCCTGAAGGCCGTCGCCGCCGGCCGGCACGGCGATCCCTTTTCGTTCCTCGGGCCCCACAAGGTCGGATCTTCCCGGGTGGTGCGGTGCTTCCAGCCGGGCGCGAGTGAGATAGACCTGATCGTCGCGGAGGGTCAAGTCCTGGCACGGATGGAACGGCAGGGCTCGGGCGACGTCTTCGTTGGACCACTCCCGCCGCGCAGCCGGCGCTACTGCCTGCGCATCACCAACGAGCACGGCACGTTCGAGACCGAAGACCCGTACCGGTTCCCGTCCCCGCTCGGCGAACTGGACATGCACCTGATCGGGCAGGGCCAGCATCAGCGCCTGTACGACAAGCTGGGCGCGCATCCGGTGAAACTCCTCGGGGTCGAGGGCGTGCACTTTGCGGTGTGGGCGCCGAACGCCAGCCGCGTGAGCGTGATCGCGGACTTCAACGAATGGGATGGGCGCCGGCACGTCATGCGGTTCCACCCGGGCATCGGCGTATGGGACATCTTCATTCCGGGGGCCGGTCCGGGCACTTGCTACAAATTCGAACTGCTGGACGCGGCGGGCGAACTCCTGCCGCTGAAGTCGGACCCCTTCGCGCAGTTCTCGGAATCCCCGCCGGGCAACGCCTCCATCGTCTACGAAAGCCATCACGCCTGGCAGGACGGCGACTGGATGTCCGGGCGCGGCCGGGCGCTGGCGCTAGACCGCCCGCAGTCCACCTACGAGGTGCACCTGGGTTCGTGGCGCCGGAATTCGCTGGAGGGCGACCGCTGGCTCAGCTACCGGGAACTGGCCGAGGAACTGGTCGGTTATGTCTCCGACATGGGGTTCACGCACGTCGAGCTGCTGCCGGTGTCCGAGCATCCGTTCGACGGCTCCTGGGGCTACCAGCCGGTCGGCCTTTACGCCCCGACCTGGCGCTTCGGCGAGCCGGACGACCTGAGGTACCTGGTCGACCGTTTCCACCAGGCGGGCATCGGCGTCATCGTGGACTGGGTCCCGGCGCATTTTCCGCGCGACCCGAACGGGCTCGGGCGCTTCGACGGCACCGCCCTGTACGAACACGAGGACCCGCGCCGCGGCGAGCATGCCGGCTGGGACACGCTGATCTACAACTATGGCCGCAACGAAGTGGTCAACTACCTGGTCAGCAACGCGCTGTTCTGGGTGGACGAATTCCACTTCGACGGCCTGCGGGTCGATGCGGTCGCCTCGATGCTTTACCTCGACTACGCGCGCGAGCCCGGGGAGTGGCTGCCGAACGAGCAGGGCGGCAACGAGAACCTTGAGGCGGTGGCGTTCCTGCGCCGCCTGAACGAGGAGGTCCACCTGCGCGGCGCGGTGACGATCGCGGAGGAGTCGACCGCCTGGCCGGGCGTCTCCCGGCCGACCTACGCGGGCGGCCTCGGTTTCAGTTACAAATGGAACATGGGCTGGATGAACGACACCCTGCTCTACATGAGCAGGGATCCGGTCCACCGAAAATACCACGAGGACGCCATGACCTTCGGCCTGCTGTACGCCTTCCACGAAAATTTCGTGCTGCCGCTGTCGCACGACGAGGTGGTGCACCAGAAGGGCTCCCTGATCGGCCGCATGGGCGGGGACGAGTGGGGCGAGTTCGCGAGCCTGCGCACGTATTTCGGCTACATGTACGGGCACCCGGGGAAGAAACTGCTGTTCATGGGCGGCGAGTTCGCCCAGCGGGACGAGTGGGATCACGACCGGTCGCTGGACTGGCACCTGTGCGACGTGCCGATGCACGCGGGCGTGCAGCGGCTGGTGCGCGACCTCAACCGGGTGTACGCCGACACCCCCGCCCTGTACGAGAGGGACTTCGAGCCGGGCGGGATCGAATGGATCGACGGCGACGAGAACGTCCTGTCGTGGCTGCGGCGCGCGCACAACGGCGACCTGATCCTCGTCATCATGAACTTCGTCCCCGTGGCGCGCCGGAACTACCGCATCGGCGTCCCGCAGGACGGCGCCTACGCGGAAGTCCTCAATACCGACGCGGAAGCCTACGGCGGCAGCGGGCACGGCAACCTGGGGATCGTGCAGGCCCGCCCGGAGGGCTGCCACGGGCGGCCGTTCTCGCTTGAACTGACCCTGCCGCCGCTTTCGACCATCATGCTGAAGCCGACGCCGTCGGTGTAGGATTGCGCGATGAGTTCCGACCTCAAGGAATCCCGGGCGGCCGAGAACCTCCACATCGTGCCGGCTTCGACGCTGGACATGGGCGCGGACGCGTTGCTGGAGGACTTCGTGCGCCACTGCAACCGCACGCTCGGCCGGCGCGACATCCCGGTCGACTCCCCGCTGGTCTGCCAGGCCCTGGCCTACGCGGTGCGCGATCGCCTGATGGAGCGCTGGAACCAGACCAGCTACGCCATGCTGGAGGCGGACAGCCGCCGGGTGCACTACCTGTCCCTCGAATACCTGATGGGACGGCTGCTGGACAACGCGCTGCTGAACCTTGATCTCCGGGACGCCTGCGAGGAAGCCCTGCAGCGCCTGGGCATCCCGCTGGATTCCGTGCTGGGGCACGAGCACGATGCGGGCCTCGGCAACGGCGGCCTGGGGCGGCTGGCCGCCTGCTTCCTCGACAGCTGCGCCACGCTCGGCCTTCCGGTCATCGGCTACGGCCTGCGCTACCGCTACGGCATGTTCCGGCAGCGCCTCGAGAACGGCCACCAGGTCGAGGATCCCGACCCCTGGCTGGTCGGGGGCTATCCCTGGGAGATCGCGCACTTCGAGTTTTCGCAGGTGGTCCGCTTCGGCGGGCGCCGGGAAACCTTCACCGATGCAAACGGGCAGCCGCGCGAGCGCTGGGTCGACACGCACGACGTCCTGGCCGTGCCCTACGACGTGCCGGTGCCGGGCTATCGCAACGGCACCGTCAACACGCTGCGGCTGTGGTCGTCCAAGGCGACCGATGCCTTCGACCTGGAAGAATTCAACGCGGGCGGCTATGCCGATTCGGTGGCCGCGAAGAACCGCGCGGAAACCATCACCATGGTGCTCTACCCCAACGCCGCGAGCGAGAACGGCCGGGAGCTGCGGTTGCGCCAGCAGTACTTCCTCGCGTCCGCCAGCCTGCAGGACACCCTGCGCCGCTGGACGTTCGAGCACGGAACGGACTTCTCCGGCTTCGCCGACAAGAACTGCTACCAGTTGAACGACACGCACCCGGCCATCGCCGTGCCCGAACTCATGCGCCTGCTGATCGACGATCACGGGCTGGACTGGGACGGGGCCTGGGCGATCACGTCCAGGACCATGGCCTACACCAATCACACGCTGCTGCCGGAAGCCCTGGAATGCTGGCCGGTCGCGATATTCGAGCGGCTGCTGCCGCGGGTGCTGGAACTCATCCGCGACATCAATACGCGCTTCCTGGCCGAAGTCGAACAGCGCTGGCCCGACGATCCCGACCGGATCCGGAGAATGTCCCTGTTCGGGGACGGCGACGAGCCGGTGATCCGGATGGCCTACCTCGCCCTCGTCGGCAGCTTCTCCGTCAACGGGGTGGCCGAACTCCATTCCCGGCTGCTGCGGGAGGGCCTGTTCCGGGACTTCAACGAGCTGTGGCCCGGGAAGTTCAACAACAAGACCAACGGGGTCACGCAGCGGCGCTGGCTGGCGGCCTGCAACCCCGGCCTCTCCAGGCTCATCACGGAGACCCTCGGCGAAGGCTGGATCACGGACCTGCACCAGTTGCAGGGACTGAAGGAGCACGCGGACAATCCCGACTTCCAGCGGATGTGGCGCGACGAGAAACTCCTGAACAAGCAGCGTCTCGCGGCCCTGATCGAATCGCGGACGGGGATGCGGATCGACACCGGGATGCTGCTCGACGTGCAGGTGAAGCGGATCCACGAATACAAGCGGCAACTGCTGAACGTCCTGCACGCGATCCATCTCTACGACCGCATCCAGCGCGGCGACGCGGCCGGCGACCCCCCGCGTGCGATCCTCCTCGGCGGCAAGGCGGCGCCCGACTACGTCATCGCGAAGCGGATCGTCAAGTTCGCCAACGAGGTCGCCCGGGTGATCAACGCCGACCCCGAGACCGAAGGCCGGCTGCGCCTCGTGTTCATTCCCGACTACAGCGTGTCGACCATGGAGGTGATCTGCCCGGCGGCGGATCTTTCGGAACAGATCTCCGTGGCCGGAAAGGAGGCGTCCGGGACCGGCAACATGAAGTTCATGATGAACGGGGCGATCACCATCGGGACGCTGGATGGCGCGAACATCGAGATCCGCGACGCCGTCGGCGACGAAAACTTCTTCCTGTTCGGGCTGACGGTCGAGGAGATCGAGGCACGGCGCCCCGACTACGACCCGCAGTCGATCATCGACGCCGACGCGGACTTCTCGCGCGTGATGCAGTTGGTGGAGAGTGCGCATTTCGACTGCACCGAGGACGGCGTGCTCGACGCCATCGTGCATGCGATCAAGACCCCGGACGACCCCTGGATGACCGCGGCGGACTTCCGCTCCTTCATCGACGCGCAGAAAAGGGCGGGGGAGGCGTACCTCGACGTCCCGCGCTGGACGCGGATGAGTATTCTCAATACTTCGGCTTCCGGGCAGTTCTCCACGGATCGCACCATCACGGACTACAACCGCGAGATCTGGAAGCTGACGCCCCTCACGCCGTGATCGAGGCCGGCTCTCCCGCGCCGCTCGGCGCGACCTTCGATGGCGAAGGCACGAACTTCGCCCTGTTCTCCGAACACGCCGAAGCGGTCGAGCTCTGCCTGTTCGACGGGCAGGATCACGAGGTGACGCGCATCGGCTTGCCGGAAAGAACGGGGAATGTCTGGCACGGCTACCTGTGGGGCTGCCAACCCGGGCAACGCTACGGCTACCGCGTCCACGGCCCCTGGGATCCGGCGGCGGGGCGGTTCTTCAACCCCGACAAGCTGCTGCTCGACCCGTATGCGCGCGAACTGTCCGGCCCGCTGAAGTGGGCGCCGGAAGTGTTCGGGTTCGACCGGGATGGCTCGGACGGCCGCATGCGCCGGAATTCCGCCGACAGCGCACCCTTCATGCCGAAGGGCGTGGTGCACGGCGCGGGCGGGGCGCCCGGGACGCGCCGGCCAGTCCCGTGGGCGGAGACGATTCTCTACGAGACGCACGTGCGCGGCTACACCATGCGCCACCCCGCCGTCCCCGAACCGGACCGGGGCAGTTTTCGCGGCCTGCGCAACCGGGAGGTGCTGGATTACCTCAAGGCGCTCGGAATCACCACCGTCGAGCTCATGCCCGTGCAGGCGTTCGTCGACGAACACTTCCTGGTCGAGCGCGGGCTTTCGAACTTCTGGGGCTACAACACCCTCGGGTTCTTCGCGCCGGAACCGCGCTACCTGCGCGGCGGGAGCCTCTCCGAATTCCGGGAGATGACGGACGCGATCCACGAGGCCGGCCTGGAGGTCGTCCTCGACGTCGTCTACAACCACACGGCGGAAGGCGACCGCCTGGGGCCGACGCTCAGTTTCCGCGGCATCGACAACCCCAGTTACTACCGCCCGACGGCGGAAGACCCCGGCGAATACGTCAACGACACCGGCTGCGGTAACACCCTGAACGCGGATCACCCGCAGGTGAGGCGCCTGATTCTCGACAGCCTGCGCTACTGGACGACGGAGATGGGCGTCGACGGGTTCCGCTTCGACCTCGCGACGGTGCTGGGGCGCGGCGCGGAAGGCTTCGACCGGCAACACCCTTTTTTCCTGGAATTGCAACAGGATCCGGTGCTTTCGGACATCAAGCTGATCGCGGAGCCGTGGGATGTCGGATCGGACGGCTATCAGCTTGGAGGCTTTCCTCCGGGATGGGCCGAGTGGAACGACCGCTACCGGGATGCCGTGCGGCGGGCATGGCGCGGCGACAAGGGCGGACTGGAGGGATTCGCGGCCGGCCTCCTGGGCTCGGCGGAGATCTTCGAGGCGGAAGGCCGCAAGCCCTGGGCTTCCGTCAATTACGTGGCAAGCCATGATGGCTTCACCGCGCAGGACCTTGTGAGTTACGAGGTTCGCAGCAACGAGGCCAACGGGGAAGGGAACCGCGATGGGCACGAACACAACTACAGTTGCAATTACGGCGTCGAAGGTCCGACCGACAATGCGGGGATCCGCGCCGTGCGGCGGCGGCAGCGCCTGAATCTTCTCGCGAGCGTGCTGCTGTCGCAGGGCACCCCGATGCTGCTGGCCGGCGACGAGTTCGGGAACTCCCAGGGCGGGAACAACAACGCCTACGCGCAGGATAACGAGACCGGCTGGCTGGACTGGTCGGGCCTGGCCGGGGATCCGGATTTCCAGGCACAGGTGCGGGCGCTGATCCGGCTGCGTAATACGGTGGCGCTGCTACGCCAGGGAGATCACCTGCACGGCCATGCGACGAATCCGGATGGGTGGCGCGACGTGGAATGGCTGGGGGCCGACGGTGAGCGGCTCAAGGAGGCTGCCTGGGGCGACGCGCAGGCGCTGAGCGTGCTTTTGTGTGACACGCGGGAGGGCAGGTTCGGCGAGGACGAAGTGCAGGCGGCGGCGGTGCTGCTGAATGTTTCCGAGTCGGAGGTGGAGCTGGTCCTGCCCCGGGTGGCGGACACCGGGACCTGGCACTGCGTGTTTGCGAGCCACGAAGGGGAGCGCCCAGGCTGGACAGAAGGCCGGGCCGTCCGGCTCGACGAACGGAGCTGCGCCTGTTTCCTGTTCGCAGAGGCTCCGCCGGGTTGAATGCCGGTTCCGTAGAATGGGGTGGGGCTTGGGCTCTGCCGCACCGTCCTGGGATGAAACAGAAAATCCGCACCCACCCTTTGCCGTGAATTCCGCTCGGAACTCCGGGGCTCCGCCCGCACCATCGCTGGACATCCACTTCGGGGACAACCTTTCCATCCTGCGCAGATTCGAAGAAGAGACGTTCCACCTGGTCTACATCGCCCCGCCGTTCAATACCGGCAAGACCCAGTCGCGGGCGCAATTGAAGACGATCCGGGACGCTGATGGCGACCGCACCGGCTTCCAGGGCAAACGGTACCGGACCACCCGGCTCGGCAGCCTGGAATTCAAGGACACCTTCTCCGACTACCTCGAATTCCTCGGGCCGAGGCTTCAGGAGGCATACCGGCTCCTGCATCCGGCAGGCTCGCTGTTCCTCCACGTCGACTACCGGGAGGTGCACTACTGCAAGGTTCTGCTGGACCAGATCTTCGGCCGGGAGTGCTTCATCAACGAGATCGTCTGGGCGTACGACTACGGGGGAAGGTCCCGGAAACGCTGGTCGCCCAAACACGACAACATCCTCTGGTACGCGAAGGATCCCAAGGACTACACGTACCGCTACGACGACATCGACCGGATTCCCTACATGGCTCCCGCTCTGGTGGGGCCGAAGAAGGCCGCCCGGGGCAAGACGCCGACCGACACCTGGTGGCAGACGGTGGTCAGCCCGACCGGAAAAGAGAAGACGGGCTACCCGACGCAGAAGCCGCGGGCGATCCTGGACCGGATCGTGAAGGTTCACTCCAACCCCGGGGACCGGGTGCTCGACTTCTTCGCGGGCAGCGGGACGACCGGGGAAGCCGCGGTGCGAGCCGGGCGCAGCGCGGTGCTCATCGACAGTCATCCCGCCGCAATTCGGGTCATGAAAAAGCGGCTTGCATTCGCCGGGCCAAAGCTGCACGGCATGAGGCGGATTCCTTCGCTTCGGCAGCGCGACAGGCGGGATGCCCGAAAACCGAGTAGGGTATAATGCGCCGTCGAAAACGCACCCCGTCCTGGGCTGCGTTTTTTGATTGACCGAAACATCGAACAACCACCAAAATCTCCCAGCATGAAAATCGGGATTCCGAAAGAAATCCGCCCAGGTGAGAACCGGGTGGCGATTTCCCCAGAGGCCATCAAGAAATTGACCGGCATGGGGATTGAGGTCGTGGTGGAGGCCGGTTGCGGAACCGGTTCCTGCGTGACCGACGAACAATACCAGGAAGCCGGCGCCAGCGTCGCACCGGACGCCGCCGCCACTCTCGGCGACGCGGACCTGGTCTTCAAGATCCAGCGGCCGATGACGGCCGAGGAAGGGACGGACGAGATCGCCCTGATGAAGGAAGGCGCGACCTTGGTCGGCCACCTGGCGACCCTCTCCAGCCCCGACTCCGCGCAAAGCTACAACGCGCGCAAGCTCACCACCTTTGCCATGGACCTGATGCCGCGCATCAGCCGCGCGCAGTCCATGGACGTGCTCTCCTCGCAGAGCAACCTGGCCGGCTACAAGGCGGTCGTGGATGCCGCCACCGAGCACGTCAGTGCTTTCCCGATGATGATGACTGCGGCCGGAACCGTAGCGCCCGCCCGCGTGTTCGTGATGGGTGTCGGCGTGGCCGGACTTCAAGCCATCGCCACCGCCAAGCGCCTCGGCGCGGTAGTCACCGCCTACGACGTGCGACCCGCGACCCGCGAGCAGGTCGAAAGCCTGGGCGGCAAGTTCCTGATCGTGGACGAGGAAGCGATGAAGGACGCCGAGACCTCCGGCGGCTACGCCAAGGAGATGACCGAAGAGTACAAGCAGAAGGAACGTGAAGTCCTCGCCAATCACGTCAAGGACCAGGACATCATCATCACCACCGCGCTCATCCCGGGCCGTCCGGCACCGATCCTGGTGACCCGCGAGATGGTCGAGTCGATGAAGCCGGGTTCGGTGGTTGTCGACCTGGCGGTCGAGACCGGCGGCAACTGCGAATGCGCCGAACGCGGCGTGGTCGCCGAGCACCAGGGCGTGCGCATCATCGGTTACGACAACATGCCGGCACGGCTCGCCCGCGACGCGAGCAACCTGTTTGCCAAGAACATTCTTAATTTCCTGACCCCGCAGATCGACGCGGAGAACGGCGCCCTCAACCTCGACTGGGAGGATGAGACGGTCGCCGAAACCGTGCTGACGCGCGATGGCGAGGTCGTCAATGCCCGGATCAAGGAGTTGATGTCATGATGCTCGACGCCACCGTATTCACCCAGGGCCTGATTCAGGTCTCGGAAGTCGCGAGCTTCGCGATGTCCGTAGCCGGTGCGGGAGATGCCGCGGCCGGGGGAACCTCGTTCCTGAACCTGTTCAGCGTTTTCGTGTTGGCCTGCTTCGTCGGCTTCTATGTGGTGTGGAGCGTGACTCCGGCACTGCATTCGCCGCTGCTGGCGGTCACCAACGCCATCTCTTCGGTCATCATCGTCGGCGGCCTGCTGGCCGCGGGCCCGGCAGCCGAACTGGCAGACGTGGATTTCTCCAGCCTGATGGGCTTTTTGGCCGTCACGCTGGCCTCGGTCAACATCTTCGGCGGGTTCCTGGTGACCCAGCGGATGCTGGCCATGTTCAAGAAGAAGAAATAAGCGGGCGAGGATAAAGACATGAGCGCAAGCTGGACCGGATTCGCTTACTTAGTCGCCGCCGTGTGTTTCATCATGGCGTTGCGCGGGCTGTCGTCGCCGACCTCGGCGCGTCAGGGCAACGTGATGGGCATCATCGGCATGGTCATCGCCGTGGTCACCACATTGCTGGACCCAGAGGTGATCAGTTACGAAATCATTCTCGCCGGCATCCTCGTCGGCGGCTCGATCGGGACGCTGGTGGCGTTCCGCATCAACATGACGGCGCTGCCGCAGTTGGTGGCGGCTTTCCACTCCCTGGTCGGTATGGCCGCGGTGCTGGTGGCGGTCGCTGCGTTCTACAACCCGGAAGCCTACGGCATCGGCAGCTTCGGCGCCATCGGCACGGCCTCACTGATCGAAATGAGCATCGGTGCCGCCGTCGGCGCGATTACCTTCTCCGGCTCCGTGGTGGCGTTTGCCAAGCTGCAGGGCCTGGTCAGCGGCAACCCGGTGGTGTTCCCCGGGCAGCATCCGCTGAACGCAATCATCGGCATCGCTATCGTCGCGCTGGTCGTCGCGCTGGTCTTCGGGCAGGACCCGACCTCGTTCTGGGCGATCGTGATCCTGGCTTTCTTGATCGGCTTTTTGATCATCATCCCGATCGGTGGTGCGGACATGCCGGTCGTCGTGTCCATGCTGAACTCCTATTCCGGCTGGGCCGCATGCGGCATCGGCTTCACCCTGAGCAACATGGCGCTGATTATTACCGGCGCCCTAGTCGGCTCGTCCGGTGCCATCCTGAGCTATATCATGTGCAAGGGCATGAACCGATCCATCTTCAACGTATTGTTGGGCGGATTCGGCGGCGACACGGTGGCGGCCGCTGCACAGCAGGGCGGCGAGAGCCGCTCGGTCAAGCGGGGCAGTGCGGATGACGCAGCCTTCATCATGAGCAACGCCAACAAGGTCATCGTGGTGCCGGGATACGGCATGGCCGTGGCCCAGGCACAGCACGCGCTGCGGGAAATGGCCGACCTGCTGAAGGAGAAAGGCGTCGACGTCAAGTACGCCATCCACCCGGTGGCCGGGCGCATGCCGGGTCACATGAACGTGCTCCTGGCGGAAGCCTCGGTGCCGTACGACGAAGTCTTCGAGCTCGAAGAAGTCAACCATGAGTTCTCGACCGCCGACGTGGCGTTCGTGATCGGTGCCAATGACGTCACCAACCCGTTGGCGAAGACGGATCCGACCAGCCCGATCTACGGCATGCCGATTCTGGATGTCGAGAAGGCGGCGACGACCCTGTTCATCAAACGCTCTCTGGGCTCCGGCTACGCCGGCGTGGACAACGAACTGTTCTTCCGCGACAAGACCATGATGCTGTTCGGGGACGCCAAGAAGATGACCGAGGAAATTGTTCAGGCCCTGAACTAATTGAGCCTGCTAGACATTCTCGGCCTGCTGCGCCAGCAGCATTCCACCCCCCTGAGAAACAGCCGTTTCGGCTGGTGGCCCGCGCGCAGCGCCTTCGACCTGATGGTCGGCGCGGTCCTCACGCAGAATACCGCCTGGGTCAACGTCGAGAAATCCATCGCCCGCCTGCGCGAGGCTGGTTGCCTCGACGCCAAGGCGATCCTGGCCCTGTCGCCTGAACAACTGGCTGAACTGATCCGTTCGTCCGGCTACTACAACGTCAAACAGAAACGCCTGCGCGCCCTGTGCCGGTGGTACTGGGAAAAGGGGCCGCTGCACCGGCTGAAGCGGCGGGAGACCGAGGAGTTGCGGGCCGAACTGCTGTCCGTGCATGGGGTCGGCCCGGAGACGGCGGACGACATTCTTCTGTACGCCCTCGGCCGGCCGGTGTTCGTGGTGGATGCCTACACCCGGCGGGTATTCTCAAGGATGGGCCTGGTGTCGTCGCGGGTTGGCTACGAGGAGTTGCGCCAACTGTTCGAGCGCGAATTGCCGCGCGACGCAAAGTTGTACAACGAGTACCACGCGCGCATCGTGCTGCACGGCAAGCGGGTTTGCCTGGCGCGCGAGCCGCGCTGCGGGGAATGCCGCCTGCGGTCCCGCTGCGTCTACGGGCAGGCGGCGGAATCTAGCTGAGGAGGACGGTGCGCCCGGTGATGCCGCGGCTGTCCGAACCCAGGAAATAAACGAAGGCGGGGGCGACCTCTTCAGGGGCCGCGTGCTTGCCGCCGGGCTCGCCAGGGTAGTTCTGCCGGCGCAACCGTGTCTCCACGGTCCCCGGATCGATGCCGTTGACCCGGATCGGGCGGTCGCCGTCCAGCTCCTGCGACAGGATCTCGACCAGTCCCGAAAGCCCCGCCTTGGCCACGCCGTAGGCGCCCCAGTAGGGGCGCTGCGACTGCCCGTCGAGCGTGAACGCGATTGCAGGATCCTCTGCTTTATCCAGCAGGGGCAGGCAGGCCTGGGTCAGGAACCAGGGGGCCAGCAGGTTGACGCGGGCGAGCCGCGTCCAGTCGGCCGGCTCGAGCAGGCGCATCGGGCGCAGCCCGCCGACCAGCCCGGCGTTGTGCAGCAGCCCGTCCAGTCGGCCGAAGTCCTGGGCGATCCGCTCGGCCACCTGCTCATAGTCGTCGAAGGTCGCGCCGTTGAGGTCGAGCGGGAGGATGACGGGCTCCGGTCCGCCCGCCTTGCGGATCAGGTCATAGGTCTGTTCCAGCCGGGGGAGGTCGCGGGCCAGCAGGATGACCGTGGCGCCGACCTTGGCGCAAGCGCAGGCGCAGGCCCGGCCGATGCCGGAACTCGCGCCGGTGACCAGTACCACGCGGTCGGCGAGCGCGTCGGAGGACGGCACGTATCCGTTCGATTTAAGGGTCGCGTCAGGCGGCATCGTCGGGGGAGTCCTTCGAAGACGTCACGTGGCGGGGGACCTGGGTCAGTTCTTCGACATCGGCGTTTTTCTTGTGCGCGTCGACGCCCAGTTCGCGGAACTTGCTGGAGGTTGGCAGCACACGCGACTCCCAGGAGCCGACCATCTGGTTGAAGCGCCCGACGCTGCCGCCGAGGGACTTCCCAAGCGCCGCCATGTGCTCGGAGAAGACGGCGACGCGCTCGCACAGCTCGTAGCCGAGCCTGCGGATCTTCTCGGCGTTCTCCGCGACCTTCTGCTGGTTCCAGCCGTAGGCCACCGCGCGCAGGATCGCCATCAGGCTGCTCGGCGTGGCCAGCAGGACCTTCTTTTGCAGGGCGTCGTCCATCAGTTCCGGATCCTGCTCCAGCGCGGCATTCAGGAACTGGTCGCCGGGCATGAACATCACCACGAAGTCGAGCGAATTTTCGCTCGCGAAGCCGGCCCAGTATTCCTTGCGGGACAGGTCCGTGACCATGGCGCGCACCGAGGCCGAGAACTCCCGCAGCAGCGCCTTCTGTCGTTCGGGGTCGGATTCGCGGTAGGCGTCGGAGTACTTCTGCAGGGGGGCCTTGGCGTCGATCGGGAGCACCCGGTTCTCCGGCAGGTGCACCACCACGTCCGGCCGCCGGCCGCTGGCCTGCGCTTCCTGCTCCACGAAGTCGACGTGCGCGGTCATGCCGGCCAGTTCGATGATCCGGCGCAGCGTGACCTCTCCGTAGGAGCCGCGCACCTGCGGGCGGGCCAGCGCCTGAGACAGGCTCTGGGTCTCCCGGCGCAGGTGTTCCTGCGCGGTGACCGCATCCTGCAACTGCTGGGACAACCGGCCGTAGGCGGTGTGCCGGTCCTTCTCGATCTCGTCGATCTGCTTGCGTGCGCGTTCCAGCGCCTCCTGCAGCGGCTTGAGCGTGGTCTCGAGTGAGCTGCGCTGGCGGTCGGCGTTGCGTTCCAGGGCCTCGACCGAGAGTGCGGAGAAGCTTTCCTTTAGGGTCTGGTTGAGCTGGCCGAGGTGTTGCTGGTCGCGGCGCTGCGAGACCCACAGGCCGACGATGATGCCGACCGACAGGCCGCACACGAACATCAGGGCCCAGATCCAGGTGTTCACGAGGACGAGTTGAAGAACGCCTTCAGTTCAGCGGGGTGCTGGATGGTGGCATCGCCCTCCCAGCTCGCGAGGTCGGTCTCCGGGCGGATGTAGCCGAACGCGGCGATCACGCCGGTCATGCCCGCGGCGCGGGCCGCCTGCATGTCGCGGGGGTCGTCGCCGAGGTACAGGCAGTGGCGGGCGTCCACGTCGATGCGGCGGGCGGCCTCCCACAGGGGTTCCGGGTGAGGCTTGCGGCGCGGCAGGGTGTCGCCGCTGACCAGGCAGGCGGGTGGGATGGGGAAGTCCATGGTGTCGATGATCGCCCCCGCGAGGTTGCCGGTCTTGTTGGTCACCACGCCCCAGGGCGTGCCGTTTCGGGCGAGGAATTCAAGCAGGTCCGTCATGCCGTCGAACAGCACCGTCTCGCGGCAGGGGGTCTCGGCGTACAGCTCCAGCAGCCGCGCGACCAGGCGCTCTTCCTGGCCGTCGCTCAGGCCGTCTCCGAAGGCCAGCCGGATCAGCGCCCGGGCACCCTGCGAGACGCAGTTGCGGGCGACATCGTAGTCGATGGGCGGGCGGTCCTCTTCCAGGCAGAGCGCGTTGAGGACGGGGACGAGGTCGCGCGCGGTGTCGGCCAGGGTTCCGTCCAGGTCCATGAGCACGGCTTGGATGGGGTGGGACATGAGTTTTGCCGGCGGAGATTCGATGAGTTCGTAGAGCCCGTGCTTCAGGCTTCCGCTTCCGCCGCCTTGCGCAAGTGCATCAGGTAATTGACCCGAGGGTTGCCGCCGAGCCGGGCGGTGCGGGTCAGCGGATTGTAGGCGATGCCGCGGATATCTTCCACCTCCAGCCGCAGATCACGCGTCGCCTGCGCCAGTTCGGAAGGGCGGATGAAGCGGTCGTAGCGGTGCGTGCCGATTGGCAGGATCCCCGCGATGTGCTCGGCGCCGACGATGGCCAGCATGAAGGCGGAGACGGTGCGGTTGAGCGTGGACACGAACAGGGAGCCGCCCGGGCGCAGCAGTCGTTCGCAGTCGCCGAGCAGGGCCGGGAAGTCCGGGACGTGCTCCAGCAACTCCATGCAGGTCACGACGTCAAAACTCTTGGGGCGCTGTTCGGCGAGTGCGTTCGCGTCCTGTTCCAGGTATTCGATGTCGAGCGCCTGCTTCTGGGCGTGCGCCCGGGCCTGCTCCAGCGCGGTGGCGGACAGGTCGACGCCGGTGGCGTTGGCACCCGCGCGGGCCAGGGATTCGGTCAACAGGCCGCCGCCGCAGCCGACGTCGAGCACGGTCCGCCCGGCAAGCGGGCAGTATTCTTCAACGTATTGGAAACGGACCGGGTTGATCGCATGCAGGGCCTGCATCGGGCCCTGCGGGTCCCACCAGTCGAGGTCCGGGCGGTCGAATTGGGCGAGTTCGGCCGGGTCTTGATTGGCTTCGGCGGTCACAGGTTCTCGATGAACTGCATCCAGCCTTTCGCCTCGGCGGCGGACTTCTTGCTCTTGCGGGCCTTCGCGAAGGCTTCGAGGGCGTTCTTGAAATCTCCCTCCTCGTAGGAGCAGATGCCGCGCAGCAGCTGGAACGGCCCGGGATCCTCGGGGCCGGTGCGCAGGCCGGCGTCGGCGCTCTTCAGGCAGCCGCTCCAGCCCGCGTTCTGCGCGTACAGGCGCGCCAGGCGCAGCCAGTCGCGCGGCTTCTTGGTCATTTCGGCGGCCTTGGTCAGGGGCGGGTAGGCCCGCTCGTACTCGCGTGCCGCCATCCAGGAGTTGCCGAGCAGCAGCCAGTTGCGCGAGGTCGGCTTGATCACCTTGCGCCGCAGCCCGTCCTCCATCACGTTCGCAGCCAGCCAGGGCGCATTCTGCAGGCGCATCAGCTGCGCCAGGCGGACCAGGTCTTCGCCGCGCTTCAGCAGCCCGTTGGAGTGGGCCACGCGCATCACCGAAAGTGCCTGCGACTCGCGGTTGCGCTCCATGTGCACCTGCGCCAGCTGCCGCCAGAACTCGACCTTGTCGGAGTATTTCTGGATCGCCTCCTCCAGCAGCTTCTGCAGCACGGCCCAGTCGGATTGCTGCACGTAGATGGAAGCCAAAAACTGGTACTGCGAGTAGGACAGCTTGTCCGCCTTGGCACGGCCCTTGTCCGCCCAGTTCCGGGCGGCGCGCAGCGCGTTGACCTCGAGATGGCAGGCGGCCAGCACGAAATAAGCATTGGAGGGGACGCTCTTCGCGCCGCGGATCCAGGACTCCAGGACCCGGATGGCGTCGCGGTAGCGGCCGACCTGGCTGTACAGCTGGCCGAGGTTGTAGCGAATCTGGTCGAGGCGCTTCTCCGGGACCGCCCCGGTGGCGAGCGCGGCCTCCATCGGGGCGATGGCGTCGCGGTAGCGCTCCTCGCCGATCAGGAGGTCGGCCTTGAGCAGCAGGACCTGGGCCTGCTCGTGCTCGCTGAGCTTGCGGCGCAGCAGGCTTTCGGTCTCCCGCAGCGCCTCGGCGTTCTTGTCCGCCTCGCGCAACTCGTAGATGTCGCTGAGCTTGCGAAATACCTTCTCGGAGAGCGTGGCGGCGGACAGCGGCGGGGCGGCCAGCACGGCGGCGGCGAGGACGGCGACGGCGGCGAGGCGGGCGATCATTTGTCGAGTTCGAACTTGAGCATCACGCGGACGTTGGGGCGAGGCTGCACCTTGCCGTCGATGATCTGCGGCTTGTACTTCCACTTGCGCACCGCCTTCATGGCGGCCCGGCCGAATACGCCGGACGGTTCCTCGGCCACCACCCGGACGTCCTCGGTGGCGCCGTTGGTGTTGATGGTGAACGCGACCTCGGCCCAGCCCTCGATGCCGCGGCGGCTTGCGCGGGACGGGTAGACCGGGGTGACGCGCATGATCGGCAGGGGGTCGCGGGTGCCGGCCCAGCCCTTCGACAGGTCGCCGCCGGTCATCAGGTCGAGCTGGTAGGGGGTGGCCGAACTGGAGGAGAACTTCAGGCCGTCCGGGTTGAGGGACTCGGCTTCCTGCTGGCTTTCGGGCATCTTCGGCTTTTTCGGCTTCTGCGTCTTCGGCGGCAGCTTGCGCTGAGGCGAGGTGAGATCACGTTTCTGCAGGCGCACGAAGTCGAAGCGCACCGAATCCGTGTCGTCCTTCAGGCCGGCGAGGTCGGTCACCACCAGGGAGTACATCAGGGTGAACAGGGCGAAGACCGCGCCGACGGCGGCCGCCGTGATCAGGGGAATACGCAGCCCGTCCCGAAGGGTCATTGCTGATCCGGGCTCGCCGCGAGGGCGATTTTCTCCACCCCGGCCTGCCGGATCTGATCCATGACTTGCACCAGCATGTCGTTGCGGGAGTCGCGGTCGGCCTGGATGACTACGCCGCCCTGCGGATTCTCGGCCTGCAGGCGCATGACGTGGGCGTGCACGGAGCGTACGTCCACCGGCTGGTGGTTGATCCAGACCTCGTCAGCCTCCGTGATGCCGATCAGGATGGAGCCTTGGCTCTGCATGACTGCGGTGTCCGCCTTCGGCCGATCGATCTCGACCCCGGACTCCTTGACGAAGGAGGCGGTCACGATGAAGAAGATCAGCATGATGAAGACGATGTCGATCAGGGGGGTGATGTCCATCCCCTGGTCCTCTTCGGCTTCGCTGCGGCGAATGACTCTCATGGCGGCGGGCGGTTACTTGCGCATGTGGGCCGGCAGCAGCAGGTGTTCGCGCAGGGCCGCGCTCTCGCGGCGCGCGCGGTGCTCGAACAGCGTGATGAAGTAGTAGCCGGACAGGGCGATGACCAGGCCGGCGAACGTCGGGTAGGTGGCGCGGGAGATGCCGTCGCTCAGCAGGCGCGCACTGTTGTTGCCGGTGATCGACATGGTCGAGAACACCTCGACCATGCCGGTGATGGTGCCGAGCAGGCCGAGCAGCGGGCAGATCTGGACCAGCCCCTTGATGGCCATCATGCCGTGGCTCGCGCGGATGTGCGATTCGGACACCCACCGCTTCCGCAGCCACAGGGCCTTGTGCATGTTCCAGCGCGCTTCCCAGGCGAGGACCAGTTCCAGTTTGTCCGACAGCCGCTTCGCATCGCGGTGGTGGCGACTCGGGCCGAAGAAGAACCAGACCCGCTCGATGATGAACCACCACAGCAGGAAAGCGACGCCGAACAGGATCAGCAGCACGTCGCCGCCGGTGAACAGAAGGGTCTCGACGTTCGAGTAGTGCTCGGTGAGCCAGGCCGGGATCATAATTCTTTGGCGTGCGCGACCAACCCGAGACTTTGTTCCTCGACGATCTGGCGGATCCGCACACTGTAGGAGCGGGCCATGGTGAGCAGCAGCAGGATCGGGATCGCGGCGCTGAGGCCGAGCGCGGTGGTAACCAGGGCCTGGCTGATGCCGCCGGCCATCATGCGGGGGTCGCCGGTGCCGAACAGGGTGATCGCCTGGAAGGTCTGGATCATGCCGGTCACGGTGCCGAGCAGGCCGAGCAGGGGCGCGACGGCGGCCAGCACGCGCAGCATGTTGAGCCCCCAGTTGAGCCTCGGCAGCTCCTCGCTGATCGCCTCGTGCACCCGGTCTTCGCGCGCCTCCGGATCCATGTCCGCATTCTTGTGGTAGACCTCGGCGATGCGCCCGAGCGCGTTGTTCGCCTTGGGGTTGTCGATGTCTTTCTGCTGGAGGCGGACCCGGCGCATGTGCACGACCAGCACGATGCTGCGGCCGATCGCGAACAGGATGCCGAAGATCCCGATGAGAATGATGAGGTAGCCGATCACTCCGCCCTGCTCGACCCGCTCCAGCAGGTCCGGCGCGTCCACCAGCAGTGAGAGGATGGCGCCGCGTGACGGATCGACCACGGCCCGCGCGTGGCCTTCAGTCGTCTCCTGCAGGTCGCTCGAGACGCCGCGCAGCGAGGCTCGGGGCTGGCGCGGCAGGATGACCATGTCCCGGGCATCGTCGGTGAAGCTGAGGAAGCGCCCTTCGGTGGTGGCGGTGAACACCCCGACGCGAACGACCGAAGCATCGATGCGCGTCCCGTCGGGCTGGGTGACCTGGGTGTCGAAGCGGACCACCCGTCCTTGCTGGCTTAATTCTTCCAAGGCAGCGAACAGCAGTTGATCCATGTCGGCGACGGTCGTCGCGCGCTCGTCGTCGCCGATGACATCGAGCGGCGCGATCCGGTCGGGGATCTGGGTGCTGACCAGGGATTGCAGGAACTGGCTCTTGAGGTCGACCGCCCACAGCTTGGCGGTGGCCAGGACCTCCTTGTAGTGCACGGTCAGCGCGTCAAGCTTATCGCGTCGGCTGATCAGCTCCTTCTCGCCCGCGGCGAAGCGCTTCTCCATGTCGCGGCTGCGCTTCTCCTCCTGGCGGATCAGGCCCTCGACCTCCTTGAGCATGGACTCGCGCTCCTGGGCCGTGGCCCGGAATTTCGCCAGGCGCTCCTGGATTTCGTTGGTCTCCTGCACCTGGTCGGCCCGCATGCGCGAGAGCAAGTCATCGAGAGGCGCAGAGATCGCCGCCGTGTGGGCAATCGCCACCAGGACCAAGGTAGCGGCCCGAATCACGGTGCGTCCTCCGGAGCCTGCACCGAAAGCACCAAAAGGTCCGGTGCGACCTGCTTCTTTGCCATGCGGACCGCCTTCTCCAGATTATGGCGGAGTCCTTCGGTCAGTTGCCACTGCCTTGAGCGGTTGTCCCATTCATAGATGATGTTGCGGTCGGCGGACATCGCGTACAGTGCGATCCGCCCGACCCGCAGGATGGTGGCCATCAGGCTCTTGCCGTCGACCTCCAGGGTGTCGGGGTAGGTTTCCAGTGTCCGCCCGTAGTCCAGTTCGATCTGGTAGGCCTCGTACAGGCTTCGGTACTTGGTGGCGAGCGACAGCTCGGGGTTGTCCAGGATCCCGCGCAGGCGCGCCTGGCGTTTCTGCCGCTCGGCCGCGAGGAACGGCATGTCCTGCTCGATGAGCGTGTCGAGTGCGCCGTGCATGCGCTCCATCAGGGGAATCAGTTCGCGGTCCATGGAACCGGTTTTCTGGATCCGCGCGCCGAGGTCGTCGAGGAGTGCCTGCTGTTCGTCGAGCAGGGCCTGCAACTGGCGGGTGTAGGTGCGCAGGCCTTCCAGTTCGATCAGTTTCGCGCGGTACTCGGCGTAGGCGTCCTGCGCGGCCTCGTCGAGCTGGTCGATCTGCCGCTGGGCGCTTGCCTGCTGGGCAGTGGAGTTGGCGGCGAGGCGGGTCAGGGTCGACAGGTCTGCCGCCGCGGCCAGGCCGGCGCCAAACAGGATTGAGGCGCCGCAAAGGGAAATCAGGTGTAACCGGGAGCGTTGGCGATGGGCTGTGGCCATGTTCCTATTCGTTGGGTCGGGGAGTTCGGCTGAATACTCTATCACGAAATTCCCCCCTTCAAAAAATCGCTTACAGGGCGGAGTGTTCCAGGTTCCACAGCGCGAGTTGCGCCACCGTCCCGCCGCCGACCAGGTCCATCTTGCGCAACTGCTGGAGGCGGGTCGCGGTGCGCTTCAACTGCTTTTTCCGGAACAGCGTGTGCAAGAGGTCGCAGGCGTCGGCGATGCAGATCAGGGCGATGTCCTGGGGATCGGGAATCTCGTCCTCCTCGGAGAACAGGGTACTGGCAATGCGTTCCCGGGCATCGGTCTCGCCCGCCTCGCCCGTTCGCTGGTAGCGCGGGCCGAAGAGGCCGCGCGGCTGGTGCTGGAGGATGTCGCGCTCGACGAGGCTGGCGAGCGTGCGTTCCCGGATCTCGTCGCCTTGTTCGGGCGCCAGCGTCTGCAGCCAGCCCCAGATGTCGCGGGTCTTGTCGCTGTTCGCGATCTCTTCCAGCACAGGGTCGAGGAAGGGCTTGCCGGTGGGGGTCGTGTCGACCGCTTCCAGGTGTTCGAGGTCCGTGTCGATGCGACCGGTCAGTTCCAGGTCGAGCAGGGCGGAGCCGGTCAGGGCATGGCGCAGGGTCACTTTGCTGTGGGCCGGAATGCGGCCGCGGTCTCTTTGCAGCGTGAGCAGCAGCATGTCCTCGGTAACAGTCAGCATGGCGGCAATTCCGGAAATCCGACCCTCATTCTACAAAATGCGGAGACTGCCTGGCGATCCGGGGACGTTCAGTCCTGGGTACGGTAGTACGGCTGGCCGGCACCGTGCTCCAGCTGGGGTGCGGGCAGGGGGCGGCCGTCGGTGAAGCGGGCCCACGCGAGCGTGCGGAATACGCGGCGTCCCTCGCGCAGGGAGAGCGTGCCGGTCCAGCCGTCGAGCGCGGCATCGGAGTAGTTCTCCAGGTAGTCGAGGCTCATCGCCAGCAGGTAGGCGTCAGCGCCGAGTGCGGCGAAGCGCGGCAACTGGCGCGCGTGCAGGGAGGTGCCGAGTTGATCGCGCAGCCGGTCGTCCAGCACCAGCGGGATGTCGCAGAACAGGGCGCCCTCGAGATCCTGGTCCTGCAGCGGGCTCGGGATGCCGGTATAGATGTGCGAGGTGGCGTACAGGGGCAGGTCGCCGGCGTAATAGAAGTCGAGCTGCGGCTTGAACAGGCGGGCGTTGCGCGGCGAGGAGGCCAGGAACACCATGTCGATGTCCTGGCGGCGGGTCGGGCGGGAGGCCACCTCCCGGCCGAGGACTTCCTCGAGCTGCTGCTTGCGATGCTCGCCTTCGGAGAGTTTCAGGATGTCCTTGATCTTGGCGGCATGGTCGGAGGCATTCGCGAAATAGAAGCCATGCCCGCGGACGATCCCGCCGCCGGCCTCGAAGTGTTCGGTGAACGCCTGGTCGAGGCGCTGGCCCCAGGCGCTGGCGGGTGCGAACACGACGGCGGCGCGGCGGCCTTCCTCAAGCGCTCGCTCGGCGGCCTGGATCGCTTCGTCCTCCGGCAGCAGGCCGAACTGGTAGAGGTTGTCGGGGGATTGGGCGTTCGGGTCGAGGTAGTTGAGGCTGACCGTGCCGACCGGCAGGTCCCGGGTGCGCACCAGGCGGGTGACCGTGTCCTTGTCGAACGGGCCGATGATGCGCTGCGCGCCCTCGGCGACGGCCTGCTGGTACAACTCGGTCGGGGTCCGGGCGCGGTCCCCGGTATCGTAGATGCGCAACTCGGGTGCGTCTCCGCCCTGCCGGCGCATGCCGGTCTCGATACCGAGGCGGATGGCCCGGCCGATCGGCGCGAAATCGCCGCTGACCGGGATCAGGGCGGCCAGCTTGCGCAGGTCCGGGTGCAGGCGCTCCAGCGCCTCGGCGATGGCCGGCAGCCAGCGGAACGCCGGGTGTCCGTCGTGGCGGCGCTTCCAGTCGTCGAGGTCGGCGAGCGGCGCAGCGCTGCGGGTGCCGTCGGCGCGGGCCAGTAGTGCGAGTTCCAACCAGCCGCGCCAGGTGTCGTCGCCGGTGCGGTCCCGCCAGGTTTCGAGATGGGCGCGGGGCATCGCAAACAGGACGTTCCAGGCCTCGCGGTACTGTGCGTCGCGTTCGCCGCCGCCGGGGCGCGCGGCAAGGCGCAGGCGGAGGCGCAGGGCGTTCTCGGGATCGCCGAACTGGTCGTAGACGCGGGCGCGAAGCCGGAGCACCGCGTCGTCTTCGGGTAGGGTGGATAGGGCGGTCAACGCGGCGAGTTCCTCGCCGCCGTGCAGCAGGGCCTTCGCCTGGATCAGGCGCAGCGCGTCTTTTTGCGCGGGATCAAGGGTAGCGGTATCGAGTTCGGGCAGCCAGGCGGAGACGGCGCCCCAGCGTTCCAGGTCCGCCCATTCGCGAATCAGTTCGAACTGCTTGAGCGGGCGTTCAGCCTCGGGCCAGTGGTGCATCTGCGCCCAGGCCTGATCCGGCGGCAGGTTCAGGACCTCGTCCCAGGACGGGGCTTCGGGCGGCGGCGCGACGGCGCAGCCAGCCAGCCAGACGGCGACCAGAAGCGAGGCGGGGGAAAAGCGCGAGACCATAGGCTCTAAACAAAGAGACCTTATTGTATAGGCAGGGTTCCGCATCCGAAATTGGAACCAGTATGATGATGCGCGGCGCCGTTGCTGGCGCCGAACCGGGAACTTTCATGCCAGACTGGAACGCCGAGCCTTCGACCCTGTACGTGGTGGCGACCCCGATCGGAAACCTGGCCGACCTGAGTGCCCGGGCGTCCGAGGTGCTGCGCACGGTGACGTGGGTCGCGGCGGAGGATACCCGGCAGACGCGCAAGCTGATGGCACATCTGGGGGCGGGCGCGCGGCTTCGCAGCCTGCACCGCGGGAACGAGGCGCGGACGGTTCCCGCCCTGGTCCGGTCTTTGCGTACGACGGGAGCGTCGGGGGCCTTGGTGTCGGATGCCGGGACGCCCCTGGTCAGCGACCCGGGCCGCTGGCTGGTGGAGGCTGCGCTTCGGGCCGGGATCGCGGTGGTGCCGTTGCCGGGGCCATGCGCCGTGGTGGCGGCGTTGTCGGTCGCTGGGCTGGACGCCGCGCGCTTCGTGTTCGAGGGCTTCCTGCCGGCGCGTGCGGTGGCGCGGCGCAGGCGGGTCGCGGAACTGGCTTGCGAGACGCGGACCTGGGCGGTGTACGAGGCACCGCATCGGATCCGGGCGCTGGCGGGGGATATTAAAGAGGTGTTGGAGCCGGACCGGCAGGTGGCTTGGGTCCGCGAGCTGACCAAGCGGCACGAGGAGGCCTGGCGCGGGGCAGTCGGGGAACTGGACCCGGAACGTATCCCCGAGCGTGGCGAGTTCGTGGTGGTGGTCGAGGGGGCGGGGGAGGAGGCCGGGGTCCCGGACCAGGATTTGGATGCCTTCCTCGAACCGTTGCTTGAGGCCGGGCTCGGGGTGCGCACGGCGGCCGCCTTGGCGCGGGACTGCCTGGGTGCGGCGCACAAGGCGGCATACGCCCGCGCGCTCGCGCTGAAACGCTGAACGGGCGCGGCAGGGAGTATGATGAGCAGGGAAGCGGGCCGGGCAGCCGCCGCCTCGTGCGGAGGAAAGTCCGGGCTCCACAGGACAGGATGCCAGGTAACGCCTGGGGGGCGCAAGCCCACGGCCAGTGCCACAGAAAAGATACCGCCGGATTCGTCCGGTAAGGGTGAAAAGGTGCGGTAAGAGCGCACCGCGCGGCTGGCAACAGACGTGGCAGGGTAAACCCCATCCGGAGCAAGACCCAATAGGGGAGCGATCAGGTGTCCTGCCTGGCTCCCGGGTAGGTCGCTAGAGCGGGACGGCGACGTCCCGCCCAGATGAATGGCTGTCCTCGACAGAACCCGGCTTACAGGCCCGCTTCCCCACCCCTAGCCTTTTCATGCAGTTGGGTCGCCAACCGCAATCTTTTCCACGCCGGCCCCGAACGGCCCGGAGGTGGAAATTCTGCCCTGAATTCGGGCGTATCCGCTTCGGATATTTCACTGAATTGACGGGTAATGCATAGATAAAAATGCTAAATTACAAAGATTTGCGTTGTAGTTCTTTATTTTTTCAAGATATGGTTGCATGTGGTGCAAGAATGGAATAGAATGGAAATCAATGGAAATAAGTGGAAGACATTCCACTTCGGGGGAGGCCGGGGCCATGTTCAAAGGATCGTGTCTGCTGACCGTCGACGACAAGGGACGCATCGCAGTCCCCGCCCGCTTTAGGGAGCCCCTGCTCGAACAGAGCGACGGCCACGTGGTCGCCACCATGTTCCATGATCGCAGCCTGGCCATCTACCCGTTGCCGGCGTGGGAAGAACTGGAGCAGCGCCTGCAGGCGCTGCCGAGTGGAAACGCCGCCAACCGCGTGCTGCAGGAAATGCTCATCGGACATGCCGACGAACGGCAGCTCGACGGCCAGGGCCGGCTCCTGCTGGCGCCGAGCCTGCGCCGCTACGCCGGGCTGGAGCGCGACGCGGAACTGATCGGCCAGAGCAAGAAGCTGGTGCTGTGGGCGGCACAGGCCAACGAGCAGCGCTACGAGAACTGGGCGCAGGTCCTCGGCGACCCGGAATTCGCCCACACCGTGACCAACCTCGATCTCTAATGGCGGCAGGGCAGACGCATGAACCGGTCCTTCTGCGCGAAACCCTGGTCCGACTCGCCATCCGTCCCGACGGCCTATACGTCGACGCCACTTACGGCCGCGGCGGACACGCCCGAGAAATCTTCTCAAGGCTCGGCCCTGGTGGCCGGCTATGGCTTGTGGACCGAGACCCCGGAGCCTGCGCCCATGCACGACGCACGTTCGGAGGCGATCCAAGGGTGACCGTGGTGCAGGACGCGTTCGCGACCCTGCCCGAGCGCCTCGCCCAGGCCGGCCTGCAGCGCCAGGTCGACGGGTTGTTGCTGGACCTCGGCGTCTCCTCGGCACAACTCGACTCTCCGGAACGCGGCTTCAGCTTCCACGAGGACGGTCCGCTCGACATGCGCATGGGCGGTGACGGACGCACCGCCGCGCAGTGGCTCGCACGGGCCGCGGAAGACGAGATCTCCAGCGTCCTGTCCGAATTCGGTGAGGAGCGCTACGCCCGGCGCATCGCCCGCGCCATCGTCGAGACCCGCCAACACACTCCCCTGACCCACACCCGTCCCCTGGCGGAATTGATTGGACGCGCCATGCCCAGGACCGAGGCGCGCCTGCATCCGGCCACGCGCAGCTTCCAGGCGATCCGGATCTTCGTCAACCGCGAACTCGAACAACTGGAAACCCTGCTGGGTCAGGTGGTGACGCTGCTCGCGGACGAGGCGCGGCTTGCGGTGATCAGTTTCCACTCGCTGGAGGATCGCATCGTCAAGCGCTTCCTGCGCGCGGCCAGCCAGCCGCCGCCGGTCGGCCGGCACCGCCCGCCCCCTCCGTTCGAGCCGACGCTGGAGGCGTTCGAGTTGATTCGCCCCGCCCCGCCCGAGATCGAACGCAACCCGCGCGCCCGCTCGGCCCGGCTGCGCACCGCCCGGAGGCTGCCGTGCGCGGCATGACCCTGTGGAGCCTGCTGCTGCTCGCCAACCTGGTGGTGGCGATCAGCGTGGTCTACGTCAAGCACTCCCACCAGATGATGTTCAAGCAGATCCAGGAACAGCGCCAGACGTACCACCACCTGCAGACGGACTGGGGGCGGCTGCTGCTGGAGCAGGGCACCCTGGCCGCCTACGTGCGCGTGGAGCAGGAAGCGGTGCGGCGCCTGCGCATGCATCGGCCCGACCCGTCCAAAGTGAACCTGCTGAGTCCGTGAAGATTGCCCGCCGCGTCTCCTACAACTGGCGCCGCCGCCTGGTGCTTGGCCTGTTCCTGCTGATCGGGATTGGCTTGGCCGGGCGCGCCATCCAGTTGCAGTACGCCGAGCAGGAATTCCTGACCGCGCAGGGCGAGAGCCGCCAGCTGCGCACCGTGCCGATCCCGGCTTCGCGCGGGATGCTACTAGACCGCCACGGCGAGCCGCTCGCGATCAGCACCCCGGTGCAGTCGGTGTGGGCCGAGCCGACGCAACTGATCGAATCGCAGGACCGCTGGCTCGAACTGGCCCGGGAGCTGGGCCTGTCGCGGCTGAAGTTGAAGCGGCTGGTGCTCGACCGCCAGGACCGCAAGTTCGTCTACCTGCGCCGGCAGGTCACGCCGGACCTGGCCGCCAAGATCACGGCGCTGCAGGTCCCGGGGGTCGGCCTGGTCACGGAATACCGCCGCTACTACCCGGCCGGCGCGGTCGCCGCGCAGCTGATCGGCGGCACCGACATCGACGACAGCGGACAGGAGGGGCTCGAACTCGCCTTCGACGCCCGGCTACGTGCGCAGCCGGGTGCGCGCCGGGTGCGCCAGGACCGTTACGGGCGGGTCATCGACGATCTGGCCCAGGTGCGCCCGCCGAAACACGGAGAGAACCTCCGCCTCGGTATCGACCTGTGGCTGCAATACCGGGCCTACCAGGAACTGCAGGCCGCCGTGATCGAGCACCGTGCGCAAAGCGGCACCGTGATCGTGCTGGACGTCATCACCGGCGAAGTGCTGGCGATGGCCCAGGCGCCGTCGTTCAACCCCAACGGGAGCCGCGCCGCGCCGCCCGACCGGCGCCGCAACCGGGCCGTCACCGACCCGTACGAACCGGGTTCGGTGATGAAGCCGTTCACCATCCTGACCGCGCTGATGACCGGCATCTACGACGAGAACAGCCGCTTCGACACGAACCGGGGTCGATGGAGGATCGCCGGGCGCTTCATCCAGGACATCAAGGATTTCGGCGAGCTCGACCTGGGCGGCGTGCTGATCAAGTCCAGCAACGTGGCATCGGCGCGCATCGCGCTGGACCTGCCCGGCGAAGCCCTGTGGGGGACCCTGGACCGGGTCGGTTTCGGGCAGCCGCTGCAGATCAGCTACCCGGGCGAGACCGTCGGCGTGCTGCGCGAGCCGCAGCACTGGGTGCCCGTCGACCAGGCCGCCCTCGGCTACGGCTACGGCCTGTCCGCCACGCCCCTGCACATCGCGCAGGCCTACATGGTGCTCGGCAACCGTGGCGTGCGCCAGCCGATCAGCTTCCTCGCCCACCCCCGGCCCGACGGGGAGCGCGTGCTGCCGCGCGAGCACTGCGATGCGGTACTTCGCATCATGGGAAAGATCACGCAGCCCGGCGGCACCGCCTGGCGCGCCCGGATTCCGGGTTATACCGTGGCGGCCAAGACCGGCACGGTGCAGAAACTCATCGACGGCGCCTACTCCAAGCGGCACCATGTCGCGCTGACCGCCGGCGTGGTGCCGGCCCGCCACCCCCGCCTGGCGATCATGGTGCTGATCGACAGCCCGAGCGCCGGACAGTACTACGGCGGGCAGGTGGCCGCCCCGATATTCCGCGAGGTGGCGCGCGAGGCGCTGCGCCTGTTGAACGTGTCGCCCGACGACCGGGAATGGATGAGCCGGGCTTCCAGCGGAGGTGCCGGATGACGCTCCAGGCATCGCTGTCGGATCTACTCGAAGGGTTTGCCCCCGTTCCCCGGGACTGTGCAATCGCCGGCATTCAGTGCCGTAGCGCGGCGGTCCGTCCCGGGGATCTTTTCGCGGCCTGCCGGGGAACCCGGCGCCACGGCCTCGAGGGGCTGCCCGAAGCGCTCGAACAGGGCGCGGCGGCGGTGATCTACGAGCCGGCGCCCGAACAGACGTCCCCGCGCGCGGACGTGCCGTGTGTGGCGGTGCCGGAGCTGTCGCGCGCGCTCGGCACGATCGCCGGGCGCTTCTACCGCGAGCCCTCGGCCCGGCTGCCGGTCATCGGCATTACCGGCACCGACGGCAAGACCTCCACCAGCCACCTCATCGCGCAGATCCTGGACGCGCTGGAGCAATCCTGCGGCATGATCGGGACCTTGGGCGCGGGGGGGCTCCGTGCCCTGCATACGACCGGCCTCACCACGCCCGATGCCGTACGGCTGCAGGCGGAACTCTTCGACATGGTGCAGCGCGGCGAGACGGTGGCCGTGCTGGAAGTCTCCTCGCACGCCCTCGACCAGTATCGCTGCGACGGGGTGCGGTTCGACACGGCGGTCTTCACCACGCTGGGACGCGACCACCTCGACTACCACCAGACCCCGGAACGCTACGCCGCGGCCAAGCGCCGCCTGTTCACGGAACTGAACCCCGAACGCGCGGTCCTCAACGTGGACGATCCGTTCGGGCGCGAACTGGCCGAACGAATGGAGTCGCAGGCGCAGGTCCACACCTGTGCGATCGACGCCCCGGCCGGGTCGACCGCACGCGTCACCGGCATGACGCCTCAGGGCCTGGCCTTCGAGTGGACCGTCGCCGGCGAGACCCACGCCGTGCGGGCACCGGGCCTGTACGGCCGCTTTAACGTGATTAACCTGTTGCTGTCGGCGACGGCCGTGCAGGCACGCGGGACCCCGATGGCGAAGGTGGCGGCGGCGATGGGGGACCTGTCGCCGGTGCCGGGCCGCCTGGAGCGCGTGGCCGACGCGGCGGGCCCGGTATTCATCGACTACGCGCACACCCCGGATGCGCTCGAGGCGGCGCTCGGCGCGCTGCGCGAACATTTCGGGACGGAGATCCACTGCGTGTTCGGTTGCGGCGGCGACCGCGACCGCGGCAAGCGCCCGCAGATGGGCGAGATCGCACAGCGGGGGGCGTCCCGGGTGACCCTGACCGACGACAACCCGCGCAGCGAGGCGCCCGGGCAGATCGTCCAGGATATTCTCGAAGGCATCCCCGACCCCGCACGGGTCGCCATCCGACACGACCGCGCGGACGCGATCCGCCAGGCGGTCCGGGAGGCGGTCCCCGGCGAGGTGGTACTGATCGCGGGCAAGGGCCACGAGTCCCAGCAGTTCACCGCCGACGGAGTGCGGGAGTTCTCCGATCACGAAGCCGTTCGCGCGACGCTGGAGGCGAACGCATGAGGATGATGCAGCTGGCGCAGTTGGCGGCCTGGGCCGACGGCGAACTCAAGGGCGCGGATGCGCCGGTCGCTGGGGTCGGCACGGACACCCGGGCCCTGCGCGACGGCGAACTGTTCGTGGCCCTGAAGGGCGAGAACTTCGACGGGCACGATTTTGCCGCGCAGTGCGAAGGGCGCGCGGCCGGGGTGATGGTGGCGCGCGAACTCGCCGTGAACTGCCCGCAGATCGTGGTCCCGGACCCGCTCACGGCCTTGCAGCGCATCGCCGCGGCCTGGCGGGCGGAGCACGACGTCGTGGTGGCGGGCATCACCGGCAGCAACGGCAAGACCACCACCAAGGAGATGACGGCCGCCGTCCTCGGAGCCGAAGGGCAGACCCTCGCGTCGCAGGGCAACCTGAACAACCACATCGGCGTGCCGCTGACGCTGCTCGGCCTCGACGGCGAGCATCGGTACGCGGTGATCGAGATGGGCGCCAATCACCCCGGCGAAATTCGCCGGCTGACGGCCCTGGCGCGACCGCAGGCGGCCACGGTCACCTGTGCGGCGCAGGCGCACCTGGAAGGCTTCGGCAGCCTGCAGGGCGTGGCCCGCGCGAAGGCCGAGATCTTCGAGGGCCTCGGGCCGGACGGTGTCGCGGTCGTCAACGCCGAGGACGCGTTCGCCTTCCAGTGGCGCACCGCCGCCGCCCCGCACGAGGTGATGACCTTCTCCGCCGACCCGCAGGGAGTGGCGGACATCTATGCCCGACTCGCCGCCCCGTCTCGGCTCGAACTGCGCTATGGCAGCGAGAGCGTCGAGATCGACTGGGCGCTTGAGGGCACGCACAACGCACGCAATGCCGCCTGCGCGGTGACGCTGGCGGTGGCGCTCGGCATGCCATTCGGGCGGGCGGCGCAGGCGTTGTCAGGCTTCCAGCTTGCCGTGGGTGGCCGGTTGCGCCTGGTCGAGGGCCTCGGCGGCGCGCAACTGATCGACGACAGCTACAACGCCAACCCCGGTTCCTTCCATGCGGCCATCGACGTGCTGGTGGCGCAGGGCAGGGAATCCTGGATGGTCATGGGAGAAATGAAGGAACTCGGCCTGTACAGCGCGGAGTGCCACGAGGAAGTGGCCGATTACGCGCGCAAGGCCGGCGTGAGCCGGCTGTACGCGCTGGGCCCGCATGCGGATCGTGCCGCACGCGCGTTCGGGCCGGGCGGGCGGGCCTGCCCCGACCTGGAGGCGGTGGCGAGCGAATTGCGCGCGCAGATCGGATCGCAGTGCGCGGTGCTGGTCAAGGGCTCCCGCGCCGCGCGTCTGGAAGATCTGGTGGAACGGCTGATGCCGGGAGGGGAGGCGCATGCTGCTTGAATTCTTCACCTGGCTCGAGCAGTTCGACCCGGGATTCTCGCTGTTCCAGTACCTGACGGTTCGCGGCATCCTGGCGCTGCTGACGGCACTCGGCATCGCGCTGCTGATCGGCCCGGTGGTCATCCGCTGGCTGCAGGCGCGGGATATCGGAGAGACGGTACGCGACGACGGCCCGGCCTCGCACCAGTCCAAGGGCGGCACGCCGACCATGGGCGGCGTGCTGATCATCCTGGCGCTGCTCGGTTCGGTGCTGTTGTGGGGCGCCTGGGACAACCGCTACCTGTGGGTGCTGCTGGCGGTGACCGTGCTGTACGCGCTGATCGGTATCCTCGACGACTTCTACAAGTTCCGCCGCGGCCGCGGCATCACCGCGCGTCTCAAGTTCTCGCTGCAGGTGCTGGCCGGCGTGGCCGTCGCCCTCGCGCTGTACGCCAGCGCGACCGACCCGGTGGAAACCCGCATGGTGTTCCCGGTCATCAAGGAATGGCAGTTCGATCTCGGCTGGATGTTCGTGCCGCTGGCCGCGTTCATGCTGGTGCTGATGAGCAACGCGGTCAACCTGACCGACGGCCTCGACGGGCTCGCCATCATGCCGTCGGTGCTGATCGCGGGCGGGCTCGGCGTGTGCGCGTACGCCACCGGCCACATGGAGTTCGCCGAATACCTCGGCATCGCGCATGTCCCGCTGGCCGGCGAGATGATCGTGTACTGCGCCGCGCTGGTGGGGGCGGGGCTTGGATTTTTGTGGTTCAACACCTACCCGGCGCAGGTCTTCATGGGCGACGTCGGCGCCCTGGCGATCGGCGCGGCGCTCGGCGCGGTGGCAGTGATGCTGCGCCAGGAGATCGTACTGATCCTGATGGCCGGCGTGATGATGGTGGAGACCCTGTCGGTGGTGCTGCAGGTGGTCTCGTTCCGCCTGACCGGGCGGCGCATCTTCGCCATGGCGCCGTTGCACCACCACTTCGAATTACGCGGCTGGCCGGAACCCCGGATCGCGGTCCGTTTCTGGATCATTACGGTGGTTCTGGTGATGTTGGGGCTGGCCACCCTGAAAGTTCGGTAACCCGGAGGGCATCATGGATTCGACTATTGCACCTGTGACGATGAGAACCCTGGTCGTCGGCTTGGGCGTCACCGGCCTGTCGGTGGCGCACTACCTGCGCCGGCGCAACGAACCATTCACGGTGTGGGACGCCGCGCCGAAGGAGCAGGCCCTGGCCAAGTTGCGCGAGGACTGCCCGGAGGCGGCGGTGGTCAGCGGCGACCCGGATCTCCGGGAATTCGAGACCGCGGACACCGTGATCGTCAGTCCGGGCGTCTCGCTCGACCACCCGGCGCTGCGCGCCGCGCGGGCAGGCGGCGCCCAGGTGTACGGGGACATCGAGTTGTTCGCCCACGAAGTGAACGCGCCGGTGCTCGGCATCACCGGCAGCAACGGCAAGAGCACCACCACGCTGATGGCGGCGCACCTGCTCGAGGGGGTCGGCCTCAAAGCCGCGTCCGGCGGCAACCTTGGCACGCCGGCCCTGTCGCTGCTGCGCGATCCGGCGCCGGATGCCTACGTGCTGGAGCTGTCAAGCTTCCAGCTCGAAGCGACCGAGACCCTGCATTGCCGGGCCGCGAGCCTGCTCAATCTCAGCCCGGACCACATCGACCGTCACGGCAGTTTCGAAGCCTATCGCGAGATCAAGCACCGCCTCTACCGGCACGCCGAGGTGGCGGTATTCAACCGCGACGATTCCAACACCCGCCCCGGCATCACCGCGGGCCGGGCGATCAGCTTCGGGCTCGACGCCCCGCTGCACGACGACGACTTCGGCCTGCGCGAGCACGACGGGCAGCCCTGGCTGTGCCAGGGTCGGCAGCGTCTGCTGCCGTGCGCGGAGCTGCCGCTCGCGGGACGGCACAACTGGGGCAATGCATTGGCTGCACTGGCTCTGGCCGAGGCATTCGGAGTGGCGCCGGAGCAGGCGGCGCCGATCCTGCGCTCGTTCGAAGGGTTGCCGCACCGGCTGCAGAAGATCGCGGAATTCGGCGGCGTCGCATGGGTCAACGACTCCAAGTCCACGAACCTGAGCGCCATGCAGGCGGCGTTGACCGCCTTCGAAAGGCCCTGCGTGCTGATCGCCGGCGGGCGGGCCAAGCAGGAAGATCTCAGGCGGGCGAACCTCGCCCTGTCTCGACACGCGCGAACATTGGTGCTGTTCGGGGAATCGGCCCAGGCCATGGCACAGGCCTGGGCCGGCTGCGCGCCGGTGGTCCAGGTGCCGGATCTCGCCCAAGCGGTGGAGCAGGCCGCGGAGCTGGCCGAAGCCGGCGACTGCGTGTTGCTGTCCCCCGGCTGCGCGAGCTACGACCAGTATTCCGACTTCGAAGAGCGCGGCGAGGATTTCGCCGAACGAGTGCATGCTCTTGAGGAGTCCGTCGCATGAACGGGCAGTCGACTTCACCCGACCTGCGCATCGCCGCCATGCTGCTGGCGATCGGGCTGGTGGCCATGACTTCCGCTTCGGTGGAGGTGTCCATGAACATGCACGGCGACGCGCTGTACTACTTCAAGAATCAGTCCCTGTTCATGGCGGTCGGTGTCCTGCTGGCGCTGGTCCTCGCGCGGATCCCGCTGGAGGTGCACCGCAAGCTGGCGCCCTGGTACGGGGTGATCTCCCTGGCGCTGCTGACCCTGACGCTGATCCCGGGGCTGGGGCACACGGTCAACAACAGTACGCGCTGGCTGGACCTGGGCCCGTTCCGCTTCCAGCCTTCGGAGCTGATCAAGCCGGTCCTGGTGCTGTGGATGGCGGCGTACGTGGCGCAGCACGGGACGCTCCTGGAGACTCGCTTGCGCGGCGTCCTGCTGCCGCTCGGCATCGTGGCCATGACCGTGTCGCTGTTGCTGCTGCAGCCGGACTTCGGCACCGCGTGCGTGATCGCGGCCACCGCGCTGTGCATGCTGTTCCTGTGCGGGGGCTACCTGCGCGCGTTGCTCGGTTGCGCGCTGTGCGCCACGGTCGCGATGGGCGGGCTGGCCGTCGCCGCACCGTACCGGCTGATGCGCATCCAGACCTTTCTCGACCCCTGGGCGGACCCGTTCAACAGCGGCTACCAGTTGACCCAGTCGCTGATCGCGATCGGCAGTGGCGGGATGTGGGGGCGCGGCCTCGGCGACGGGGGGCAGAAGCATTTCTACCTGCCGGAGATGCACACCGATTTCGTTTTCGCGGTGGCGGCCGAGGAGCTCGGCCTGATCGGGGCCGTGGCGATTATCCTCCTGTTCGCGATGTTCCTGACGGCCGCCTTCCGCATTGCCCGGCAGGCGCAGGCGCGGGAGCAGCATTTCGCCGCCGCGGTTGCCTACGGCGTCGGGCTGTGGATCAGCCTGCAGGCCTTCGTTAATATCGCGGTGAACATGGGCGCGCTGCCGACCAAGGGGCTGACCCTGCCTTTGATGAGCGCGGGCGGCAGCTCGATGCTCGCGACGCTCGCCGGCCTCGGCCTGTTGTGGCGCGCGCGCTACGAGGCGGAAACCCTGCCGGGGACCGGACGCGCCGGGTCTCGGCGCGGGAGGGCTGCGTGAACGCGAGACCCGTCATGATTCTGGCCGGCGGGACCGGCGGCCACGTGTTCCCGGCGCTGGCGGTGGCGGAACGCCTGCGCGAGCGCGGCGTGCCGGTGCGATGGGTCGGCACCCGGGCCGGACTGGAGGCGCGGCTCGTGCCCCAGGCGGGATTTCCGATGATCTGGATGCCGCTGCGCGCACCGAGGCGACGCGGCCTGTGGGGCCTGATCGGCGTGGCGCCGCGGGTGCTGTGGGCGGTCTGCCTCGGCATTGGCCTGTTGATGAAGCACCGCCCGGCGGTGGTCCTCGGCATGGGCGGCTACGCGTCGTCCGCGGTGGCGCTGGCGGCGCTGGTGTGCCGGGTGCCCCTGATCGTGCACGAACAAAACGCGGTGGCCGGCCTCACCAACCGGGTGCTGGCCCGTTTCGCGGCGCGGGTGCTCCTCGGCTTCTCCGACGTCCGCGGCATCCGCGGCGGAGTCCATCTTGGAAACCCGGTCCGTGGCGCGCTGTGCGCGCAGCCGCTGCCTTCCGACGCGCCGCCACGGCCGCTGCGACTGCTCGTGGTCGGCGGCAGCCAGGGCGCCGAGGTCTTCAACCTGGTGGTTCCGGAGGCCCTGAACGCGATGCCGGAGGAGCGCCGGCCTTCGGTTTGGCACCAGACCGGCTCCGATCCGGCCGAAGTCGCCGGGCGCTACCCCCCAGAGGCTCAGCCCCGGGTCGATGCATTCATCGAGGAAATGGACGAGGCGTACGTGTGGGCCGACCTGGTGTTGGCTCGGGCGGGCGCGATGACCCTGGCGGAACTCGCGGCCAGCGCGCGCGGGGCGGTGCTGGTGCCGTACCCCCATGCCGCGGACGGGCATCAGTTCGAAAACGCACGGCAGTACGCCGACGACGGCGCGGCCGAGGTCTGGGAACAGGACGAATTCACCCCGCAGCGGCTTGCCGCCCATCTCGCCGAGCTGGCGCAGGACCGCCCGCGGTTGGTCGAGATGAGCCGGGCCGCGCTGCGCAAGGCCCGCCCGGATGCGGCCGGCGACGTCGCCGATTGCCTGCTGGAGTTCTGCCCGTGAACGCGATGCGCCGACGCATGCCGATGCGGCATATCCGCCAGGTCCACTTCATCGGCGTCGGCGGGGCCGGCATGAGCGGCATCGCCGAAGTCCTGTGCGGGCTCGGCTACGCCGTGTCCGGCAGCGACCTCAAGGAGAATGCGCGAACCCGTCATCTGCGCGAACTCGGCGCCGAGATCCGCATCGGCCATGAAGCCGACGCGGTGACGGGGGCCGACGTGGCCGTGGTGTCCAGCGCCGTCCCGCCCGACAATCCTGAATTGCAGGCCGCGCAGGCCGCGCATATCCCGGTCGTGCCGCGCGCGGCGATGCTGGGCGAACTGATGCGCTTCAGCTACGGGGTGGCCGTGGCCGGCACGCACGGCAAGACCACCACCACCAGCCTGATCGCCCACCTGCTGGCCGAGGCCGGCCTCGGCCCCAGTTCCGTCATCGGCGGGCAGGTCCGGCACAGCGGCTCGCACGCCACGCTGGGCGAGGGCGACTGCCTGGTCTGCGAGGCGGACGAGAGCGACGCCTCCTTCCTGCACCTCAGCCCGCTGGTCGCGGTGGTGACGAACATCGACAACGATCACCTGGTCAACTACGGCGGCGACATCGAGAAACTGGCCGAGGCGTACCACAGTTTCCTGCAGAACCTCCCGTTCTACGGGCTGGCGGTGCTGTGCGCGGATGATGCGCGCCTGGCCGCCCTGCGCCCGGATCTGGGCCGCCAGACCGTGACCTACGCCATCGACGCCCCGGATGCGGATCTGCGGGCCACCGACCTTACGCCGGAAGGCTCCGGCTGCTCCTTCACCCTCCGCGTCGCGGATTCGGGAGAGGAGATCCGGGTCCGCCTCGCGCTGCCCGGCGCGCACAACGTCTTGAATGCGCTGGCCGCGGTGGCGGTGGCGCGGGATCTGGGCGTGCCGCTGCAGACGGCCGCCCGTGCGCTGGAAAGCTTCGGCGGCATCGCCCGGCGCTTCGAGGCGCACGGCGCCTTGCCCGGTGCCGACGACATCCTGTGGGTGGACGACTACGGGCATCACCCGACCGAGATCGAGGCGACCCTGGCCGCGGCGCACGAGGTCCATCCGGAGCGCCGGCGGGTCCTGGTGTTCCAGCCGCATCGCTACACCCGCACGCGGGACCTGTTCGAGGAATTCGTCCGCACGCTGGCCCAGGCCGACGTGCTGCTCCTGCTGGACGTGTATCCGGCGGGCGAAGCGCCGATCCCGGGCGCCGACAGTGATTCGCTGGCCCGGGAGCTGGAGCAGAAGGGCGCCCGCCCCGCGCGCGCCGCGGGGGGCGAACAGCTGTTCCCGGCGTTGCTGGCCCTGCTGGCCCCCGGCGACCTGTTGCTGACCATGGGGGCGGGCAGCATCGAGACTTGGGCGGCGCAGTTGCCCGCGCAGTTTGCTCAGAGGGAGGCATCTTGAACATGGTGGTCGCAACCACCGGCGAGCACCGAAAGGTGCCGATGTCCGAACATACCACCTGGCGCTGCGGCGGCGCGGCGGACCGCGTCTATGCGCCGAGCAGCCTCGACGACTTGAGCGCCTACCTGGCCGGGCTTGAGGCGGATGTGCCCCTGACCTGGCTCGGACGGGGCAGCAATGTGCTGGTGCGCGACGGCGGCATGCGCGGGGTGGTCATCCAGTTGTGCGAGCCGCTGTCCGAGATCGTGATGGAGCCGCCGAAGGTCCAGGCCCAGGGCGGCGCCTCGTGCGCTCGCCTGGCGATCATCACCGCGGCGGCGGGCTGGAGCGGGCTGGAATTCCTGGCCGGCATCCCCGGCACGGTCGGGGGCGCCCTCGCGATGAACGCCGGCGCGGCCGGCTCCGAGCTCTGGGACTTCGTCGAGTCCATCGAAACCGTCGACCGCCAGGGCGATCGGTACGAGTTTTCAGCCGGACAGGTCAAGGTGGGCTACCGGTTCGCCGAAATTCCCGCCGGGCACGGCGTGGTGGCCGGAACCTTCCGCCTCGAGTCGGCCGAGGACCCGGCGCAGCCGGAACGCCGGCTGCGGGAACTGATGGATCGCCGGCGCATTACCCAGCCGGTGTCGCAGCCGAGCGGCGGTTCGGTGTTCCGCAACCCTCCCGGCGGCTACGCCGCACGCCTGATCGAGGAGGCCGGCCTCAAGGGCTGCCGGATCGGCGGCGCCGAGGTCAGCCGCACGCACGCCAACTTCATCGTCCACGGGGGGAAGGCCAGCGCGGCCGACATCGAGCGCCTGATCGAACATGTCCGGGACACGGTCGAAGAACACAGCGGCGTGCGCCTCGAACTCGAGGTTCGCATCCTGGGGGAGGTCACATGAGCGAGTACGGACGTGTGGCAGTATTGATGGGCGGCTGGTCCGAGGAACGGCCGATCTCGCTGATTTCCGGGCAGTGCGCCTTCGAGGCGCTGCAGGCGCGCGGCGTCGAGGCCGAGGCGGTCGACGTGCAGCGCGAGACTCTGCCGCAGCTTGCGGAACAGGGCTTCGACCGCTGCTTCCTGGCCCTGCACGGCATCGGCGGAGAAGACGGGGAAGTGCAGCAGGCGCTGGAGGAGATGGGGCTGCCGTACAGCGGCAGCGGCCCGGAGGCCTCGCGCGTGTGCATGGACAAGCTGGAGACGAAGAAACGCTGGTGGCAGGAAGGCCTGCCGACCCCGAAGGGGGTGATCGCGGATCCGGACCGGCTGGAGGACCAGTGCGAAGACCTGGGCCTGCCGCTGGTGATCAAGCCGGTGGATCAGGGGTCCAGCATCGGCGTGATCTTTGCGCATCAGGCCGAGGACGTGGCGCCCGCGGTCGAGGAGGCCGGGGGGCACGGTTCGAAGATTCTGCTGGAGCGACTGGTGCAGGGCACCGAATACACGGTCGGGATCCTGCAGGACGAGGCGTTGCCGTTGATCCGCTTGTGCCCGCAGGGAGAATTCTTCGACTACCAGGCCAAGTACGAATCGGAAGACACCCGCTACGACATTCCCTGCGGCCTGCCTAAGGCGATGGAGGACGAATTGGCGGCGCTGGCGATGCGCGCCTTCGAATGCACCGGGGCGGAAGGGTACGGCCGGGTGGATCTGATGCTGGACGAACTGGACCGGCCGTGGCTGCTCGAGGTGAACACCGCGCCCGGCCTGCGCCGCCACAGCCTGCTGCCGATGGCCGCCGAGGCGGTCGGGCTGGAATACGAGGACCTGATCGTGCGCATGCTGGAGACCTCCCGCTTGCGGGAGCCCGCCGAGGAGCCGGCCCATGGATAGGTCGTCCGGAACCGGCCTGATGATGCGCCTCACGGGTACGGTGCTGGCGTTGGCGCTGGGCATCGGCGGCAGCCTGTGGCTGACGAATCCGACGAATCTCCCGATCCGCCAGGTGGCCCTGCACGGGACGCTGCGGTACCTGGATCCCATCCAGTTGCAGGAGATCGTCGCGGAGGCGCTGTCCGGCAACATGCTGACTCAGGACCTGGGCGGACTGGAGCAGCAGCTCGAGCAGAGCGCCTGGGTGCGGCAGGCGCGGATCCGCCGACATTGGCCGGGCACGCTGCGGATCGATGTGGTCGAACAGGTCCCGGTCGCGCGCTGGGAGGCAGGCGGTCTGCTGAACGAACGGGGAGAACGGTTCACCCTGCGCGGCCAGCAGCTGGAGCCGTCCCTGCTTCGACTCGCGGGGATGCCGGGCCGCGAGGCCGCCCTGGTCGGATACGCCGAGCGGGTCCGGATGCTGCTGGCGCCGTACGGACTCCGCCTGGTCCGGCTGGAAGAGACCAAGTTCCGCTCGCTACACCTGACGACACTCTCGGGGATGCGCCTCACGCTGGGGCGGGTTCGCCCGTTTGAACGACTGGTGCGCTGGTTGCGCTACTACGAGGCTTACGCCCGGACCGCGCCTGCGCCCAACACGAGAATCGACCTGCGCTACCCGAACGGGTTTGCGGCCAGGTCCGCAACTGAATCATAGGAGGAAAACCATGGACAATTCACATTCTGCAGTCCTGCCGCTGGAACCCAAGCGGTCCGGACTGTTCTCGCGCATGTTCTCGACGATCACGCAGCGTCGTCCCAACCCGGATCAGCTGGTCGCGCTCGATATCGGCACGTCCCGCATCGTGGCGGCGGTCGCGCATGCCAACGAGGACGGCGAACTGGAGGTCGTCGGTTGCGGCACTACCGCTTCGCACGGTCTCAAGGCCGGCATGGTGGTCAACATCGAGGAGACGGTGGAGTCGATCCGCCGTGCCGTCGAGGAGGCCGAGGAGATGACCGACTGCACCATCCGCAACGTTAACGTCGGCATTGCCGGCAGCCACATCCACAGTCTCAACGCCAGCGGCGCCATTCCGGTGCGCGAAGGCGAGATCACGGCCTCGGTCGTGGAACGGGTGCTGGATGCGGCGAGCGCGGTGAAGCTCACCGACGACAAGCGTATCCTGCATGTGCTGCCGCAGGAATACGCGATCGACGACCAGTACGGAATCCGTACCCCGCTCGGCATGTCCGGGGTTCGCCTGGATGCGCGCGTACACCTGATCACCGCCGGGGCCGGCGCGCTGCAGAACCTGGTCAAGTGCGTCCGCCACTGCGGACTGACCGTCGACCACGTGGTGCTGGAACAGCTCGCATCCAGCGAGGCGGTGCTGACCCCGGACGAACGCGAACTGGGGGTCTGCCTGGTCGACATCGGCGGCGGCACCTCGGACATCGCCGTGTTCAATTCCGGTGCGATCCACTACACCACCACCATTCCGGTGGCCGGCGACCACGTCAATCGCGACATCGCCATCGCCCTGAGCACCCGGGTGCAGGACGCCGAACAGCTCAAGATCGAGCATGGCCACGCCAGCAGCAACCCGCAGCAGGACGACCAGATTCTGGAGGTGCCGGGTCTCGGCGGGCGCCCGCCGGCGCAGCTGCGCGGATCCGTGCTGGTGGACATCATCCGCCCGCGCTACGTGGAACTGTTCGAACTGATCAACGACGAACTGCGCCGTTCCGGCTACTACGACAAGATCGAAGGCGCCGGCCTCGTGCTGACCGGCGGCGGAGCGATGGTCCGGGGCCTGGACCTGCTGGCCGAGGAAGTGTTCAACCGCCCGGTCCGGGTGGGCGGGCCGCAGCACCTGCGGTTCCGCGACGAACGCTTCAATCAGCCGATTTACGCCACCGGGATCGGGCTGTTGACCTACCACGACCCGGCGCGGCCGAACCTGGGATCATCGGCGGTGACCGATTCCTGGCGGCAGCGCGTTCTTTCATGGATTTAACTTTCACGACAACTGGAGATTAGGAAAATGACTTTGATTAACGGATTAGACTGGACGAATTCGTCCGAACCTGCCGAAGAGACGGCGGAACTCGTATTCACGCCCGTTCAGCCGGACCAGGAGGACGCCCGAATGAAGGTGATCGGCGTCGGCGGCGGCGGCGGCAACGCCACGCAGCGCATGGAGCGCGACCTGGCCGCGAACGTGGAAGTCTTCTGCGTCAACACCGACGCACAGGTCCTGCGCGACCTGAGGGTGGGACAGCCGGTGCAGATCGGCCGGGAGACGACCAAGGGCCTCGGCGCCGGCGCTCAGCCGGAAGTCGGGCGCGAAGCGGCGCTGGAGAGCCGGGAGGTGCTGGCCGGGCTGGTGGAAAACACCGACATGCTGTTCATCACCGCTGGCATGGGCGGCGGAACCGGCACCGGTGCGGCGCCGGTCATCGCGGAACTGGCCAAGGAGGCCGGGGTGCTGACGGTGGCGGTGGTGACCCGCCCGTTCAACTTCGAGGGGCAGCAGCGATGCCGCCTCGCCGAGGAGGGCATCCGCGAGCTCAGTTCCCATGTCGACTCGATCATCACCATCCCCAACGATCGGCTGATGAGCGAGCTGGACCCGGACATCTCGATGGAGGATGCCTTCATCGAGGCGGACAAGGTGCTGCACGGCGCCGTGTGCGGGATCTCCGACCTGATCCTGCGGCCGGGCACCATCAACGTCGACTTCGCCGACGTGCGTACCGTGATGCAGCAGCAGGGAATGGCCATGATGGGCACCGGGACCGCCGAGGGCCCGAACCGGGCGGTCGAAGCCACGCAGCAGGCCATCAACTGCCGCCTGCTCGACGAGGTGAACATCACCGACGCCCGGGCCATGCTGGTCAACGTGACCACCACCCGCCAGGGATTGGCGTTGCCGGAGTTCCGCCAGATCGCGGAGGAACTGCAGCCGCTGCAGGACGAAAACGCCCAGATCGTGATGGGCACGACCTACGACGAGCACATGGGCGACAAGCTCAAGGTGACCATCGTGGTGGCGGGCTTCGGCTCCAAGGAGGAGAAGGAGGCGGATCCGGTCCTGGCTGCACTGGGGGCGACCCCAAGGCAGATCACCCGGGCTCCGAGTACGACCCCGGCCTCGGCCCCAGCCCCAGCCCGCGAAAGGGCGAACGGCAACGGGGCGGAGCCGTCGGACGAGAAGATCGCCGCGGTGCCGCCGATCCATACCGAGGGTAATCTGGCCCGGAAGCCGCAGCCGCAGAGCCCGGACTGGACCAAGGGCGAAGAACGGCAGAAGTTCGACATTCCGGCCTACCTGCGCAAGCAGCACGACTGAGCGGTGCGACATGCGGGGAAGGTGCCCTGGTTTCGCCCAACTTCCCCCCGGCTTTGCCGGGGGCGAGGGGGGCGCGGAGATGGCAAAACTTTCTTTTTTCTGTAATAATACGCGCATCCGCAAAACAGGGTTGGCCTGACGCGCGGAGCGCCAAAATAAACGGGCATTTTCTGGAATGATTCGCCAGCACACCCTGAAGCAGAGCATTTGCGCAGAGGGCATCGGTCTGCATACGGGGGAAAAGACCTCTATGCGCTTGAGTCCGGCCCCGGTGGACACGGGGGTGGTGCTGCGGCGGATCGATTTTGATCCGCCGGTTCGTATCCGGGTACACCCGGACCAGGTTTCCGCGACCCGCCTGTCGACGACGCTGTCCAACGGCGACGTCCATGTCTCGACGGTCGAGCATCTGCTGTCGGCAGTCGCCGGCCTCGGAGTGGACAACATGTACGTGGACCTGGACGCCAGCGAAGTCCCGATCATGGACGGCAGCGCGAGCCCGTTCGTATTCCTGATTCATTCGAGCGGCCTGGTCGAACAGGATGCGCCGAAACGCTACCTCCGAATTCGTGAGCCGGTCGAGGCGCGCGACGAGAAGGGCGGCCGATGGGTGCGCCTGACTCCGTACGACGGCTTCAAAGTGGGGTTCACCATCGACTTCGATCATCCGGTGATCCGCAACACCCGGCAGTCCGCAACCCTGGACCTTTCCAGCACGTCCTACATCAAGGAGGTGTCGCGGGCGCGCACGTTCGGTTTCCGCCATGAGGTGGAGCTCCTGCGCGAGCGGAACCTGGCCCTCGGCGGCAGCCTGGACAACGCGATCGTGCTGGACGACAACCGCATCCTCAACGACAGCGGTCTGCGCTATTCCGACGAATTCGTCAAGCACAAGGTGCTCGACGCCATCGGCGACCTCTACCTGCTCGGCAACAGCCTGATCGGCTCTTTCGAGGGCTATTGCTCCGGGCATGAACTCAACATCCAGCTGCTGCGTAAGCTGCTGTCCACCGAGTCGGCTTGGGAACTGGTCAGTTTCGAAGACACCAGCCAGGCTCCTGTCTGCTTCGCGCAGGTCAGTCCGGCCTGAACAGGCCCCTAGTCGTGACCGGCCTGACGCGCAGCAACCTGGATCCGGAGTTGGCGCAACGGCCGCCTCAATCGGCCCTTGAATTCTGCATTGATATGTTTCAGCAGTTCGCGCTGCTGATAGTGGATCAGCGGCGCCTGTTGGCTGTCGTCGACCGAGATCGTCAGTGTGGCCTCCTCAATATCGCTACACCAGCAACGCTCGCCCAGCGGTTCGGGAAGTTGCCGGCGCAGGCTTTGGGTGATGGCCAGCTGTAGGCGGATGCGAGCCAGCAGGTAAGGATCGAGATGGTCAAGAAGCTTTTTCATCGGATCGGGCAGTCTTCCGCCGCCATTATCCGCCATGCCAAAGCCCCCGGCAAAGCCGCGGGCTGGCGGCGTCTTGGCCTCGGGGTTGCGGGAGCGGTCGTGCTGGCCCAGATCGTCGTGGTGGCGTTCCACCAGGGTGCCCTGCACCGGGAGAAGGCCCTGCTGAATTCGATTGACGACACATTGGTCGCGCACGCGGCGACGTTGAAGGAAATACGCCGCGAGAGCCAGATCAACATCGGCGCGCTGACATCGCAGCTGGCGCGGCTGCAGGCGCGCATCGCGCGCTTGGACGCGCTGGGTGGTACGCTGGTGGACCTCGCGCAGCTGGAAGACGGGACGGAGTTCGACTTCGGCGCGGAACCGGGCCTGGGCGGACGTACCATCGCTTCTTCGGGCCCCGGGCCGACCGCGTCCGACTTGGGCGTCTCCATTGACAACCTGCATCGCCAGATCGAGGACCGGACACTGTGGCTGGACGTCCTGGAAGACGTGATCCAGCACCGACGCCTGGTGAGCGAGGCGTATCCCAGCAGCTGGCCCGTGCGTTCCGGCTGGGTTTCCTCGTATTACGGCATGCGCCAGGACCCGTTCCACGGTCACTCCGCCTTCCATCAGGGCATCGACTTCGCTGCCAGCAAGGGGACCGATATCCGGTCGGCGGCAGCCGGCATGGTGGAGTTTGCAGGAACACGGGACGGATACGGCCTGATGGTGCAGATCCGGCACGGGAATGGCTACCAGACCCGCTACGGTCACGCCAGCGAATTGCTGGTGGAATCCGGGCAGATGATCGAGCGCGGCGAGAAAATCGCCCTGGTCGGTTCGACCGGCCGTTCGACCGGACCGCATTTGCACTTTGAAGTGTTGAAGAACGGAAAGGCCGCCAATCCCCTGAAGTTCCTGTCCGCCCGCCGCTGAATCCGCGCGGCTCGCGCTTATAATTTTCTAATCGCTTACCGGCGGTTCCAGCATGTTTAACACACTCGTCCGTAGATTTTTCGGCAGCCGCAACCAGAGGCTCCTCAAGCGCCACCGGCGGGCGGTGCTGCAGATCAACGAAATGGAAGCCGCACTGCAGGACGCGGACGACGCACAGTTACGCGAACGCGCCGACCAGTGCCGGGCGCGCCTTGCCGAGGGGGAGGCAATGGACGCCCTGCTGCCGGAGGTCTTCGCGCTGGTGCGCGAGGCGGCGCGCCGGACGCTGGGCATGCGGCATTTCGACGTCCAGCTGCTCGGCGGCATCGTGCTGCATGAGGGCGGCATCGCGGAGATGCGCACCGGCGAGGGAAAGACCCTGGTCGCGACCCTTCCGGCCTGCCTGCACGCGCTGGCTGGCGAAAGCGTGCACGTGGTGACCGTCAACGACTACCTCGCCCGGCGCGATGCGGACTGGATGCGCCCGATCTACGAGCAGCTCGGCCTGAACGTGGGCGTGATCGTGCAGGGGCTCGACGGCGGCCAGCGCCGCGATGCCTATGCCGCCAGCGTGACCTATGGCACCAACAACGAATTCGGTTTCGACTACCTGCGCGACAACATGGTGTTCCGGGCCGAGCATCGGGTCATGCGCGGACAGGAATTCGCCATCGTCGACGAGGTGGATTCGATCCTCATCGACGAGGCCCGCACGCCGCTGATCATCTCGGGGCCGTCCGAGGATCGCACCGACCTCTACCAGAAGATGAACCACATGGTCCAGCACCTCCAGTTGCAGGAGGAGGAGGAGGGACCGGGCGATTACCGGATCGACGAGAAGGCGCGCCAAGCCTACCTGACCGAGGACGGTCACCACCGGGTCGAGGAACTGCTGTCCGAAGAGAAGCTGATTCCGCCGGGCGCCAGCCTGTACGAGGCCGGCAACATCCGCTTGCTGCACCACGTCAATGCGGCCCTGCGCGCGCGGACCCTGTTCCAGCGCGACCGAGACTACATCGTGTCGGAGGAAGGCAAGATCGTCATCATCGACGAGTTCACCGGCCGCAAGATGCCGGGACGGCGTTGGTCGGACGGGCTGCACCAGGCCGTCGAGGCCAAGGAGGGCGTGGCGGTCGAGACGGAAAACCAGACCGTGGCGTCCATTACCTTCCAGAACTACTTCCGGCTCTACTCCCGGCTGTCCGGCATGACCGGCACGGCCGACACCGAGGCGTTCGAATTCCAGCAGATCTACGGCCTGGAGGTGGTGGTTGTCCCGACCCATATGCGGATGATCCGGGAAGATCTCGGAGACATGGTGTTCCTGACCGCCGCAGAGAAATATGAGGCCGTGGTGGAGGACATCCAGGATTGCGTGGAACGCGGGCAGCCGGTGCTGGTCGGCACCACCTCGATCTCCAACTCCGAACTGTTGTCCAAGTTACTGCAGAAGGCCGGGATCAAGCACCAAGTCCTGAATGCAAAATTCCATGAACAGGAATCGCACATCATCGCCCAGGCCGGGCGGCCCGGCACGGTCACCATCGCCACCAACATGGCCGGCCGTGGCACCGACATCGTGCTCGGCGGTGCGATGGAGTCGCCGCCGGAGTCGGAGGAGTCCAAGTCGGCCGACAACATGCAGGCCGAATGGCAGGCCCGGCACGACCAGGTCGTGGCTGCGGGCGGACTGCACATCATCGGCACCGAACGGCACGAGTCACGGCGCGTCGACAACCAGTTGCGCGGCCGCTCGGGGCGCCAGGGCGATCCGGGCTCCACCCGCTTCTACCTGTCGCTGGAGGATAGCCTGATCCGGATCTTCGCCTCGGAGCGGATGTCCGCCCTGATGCAGCGCCTGGGCATGAAGGAAGGCGAGGTGATCGAGCACCCCTGGGTCACCAAGGCGATCGGCAACGCCCAGCGAAAGGTGGAGGCACGCAACTTCGACATCCGCAAGCACCTGCTGGATTTCGATGACGTGATCAACGACCAGCGCACGGTGGTCTACGAGCAGCGCAGCCAGATCATGGTATCCGAGGACCTGTCCGAGCACGCGGCATCGATCCGTACGGATGTCGTGGAGCGGGTCTACCGGGACTACATCCCGGCCGAGAGCATGGAAGAGCAATGGAACACCGAGGGGCTGGAACAGGCACTGACCGAGACCTTCGGCCTGGTGGCCCCGGTGCGCGACTGGCTCGAGCAGGAACCGGAACTGAACGATGCGACGCTTGCGGAACGCATCCGGCAGTCCGTCGAGCAGAAACTGCGCGACAAGGAGCAGGAGATCACCCCGGAGGCGATGCGCCACCTGGAGCGGGATTTGCTGCTGACGACCCTGGACCTGCACTGGAAGGAACACTTGGCGATGATGGATCACCTGCGCCAGGGCATCGGCCTGCGCAGCTACGCGCAGAAGAACCCGAAACAGGAATACAAGCGCGAGGCCTTTGAACTGTTCCAGGCCATGATGGACCGGATCGAGAATGACTTCATTCGCCTGCTGTGCCTGCTGAGGCTGGGTTCCCCGGACGAACTGGATTCCCTGGAGAAACCGTCCACCGCGGTGTCGGATCTGGACTACCGGCATACGTCGGGCGAGGAGGTCTCTCCGGTGCAGCGCCCGCAATCTTCGCCGCAGGCCAGAGTGCCATCCGCCAGTATCGCGCCGCCGCCGACGGTCCGCCGGGCGGCCGACAAGGTCGGGCGCAACCAGCCTTGCCCGTGCGGTTCCGGCAAGAAGTACAAGCATTGCTGCGGCGCGCAGACCCGGCGGGTGGCATGAGCTGGCAGCCGGTCCCTGGAGTGCGCTTGGCGGCCGCCAGTGCGGGTCTGTACGCCGGCGAGCGGCTGGATCTGGCGGTGCTGGAGTTGGCACCCGAAACGGAGCTGACCGCCGTATTCACGACCAACCGGTTTTGCGCGGCACCCGTCGAGGTTGCACGCGAACATCTGGAGATGCGCTCTCCCCGGTTGTTGCTGATCAATGCCGGTTGCGCCAACGCCGGACTGGGCGAACAGGGCCTGTATGACGCCCGGCAATGTTGCATGGCGGCCGCGGGGGTGTTCGCGATCGATCCGCACGAAGTCTTGCCGTTTTCGACCGGGGTGATTGGCGAGAAGCTGGATGTGGGGAAGATCGAGGCGGTGTTGCCGCAACTGCAGCAGGCGCTGTCCGCCGACGGTTGGCCGGAAGCGGCGCAGGCGATTCTGACGACCGACACCCGGGTCAAGCTGGAGGGCTGCCGGATCAAGGGTGGGGGGGAGAATCTCCACGTTACCGGAATGGCCAAGGGCTCGGGCATGATCTGCCCGGACATGGCGACCATGTTGGCCTTCGTCGCGACCGATCTGGCGGTAGATGCGGCGATCCTGGAGCAGGTGCTCGAGCGTGCGCTTGAGACGTCTTTTCACGCGATCACTGTGGAAGGCGACACCTCCACCAATGACGCGTGTGTGCTACTGGCGACCGGCGCCAGCGGTGTGGCGCTTTCGGACCTGAGCGATTCGGAGGTTCAGGCTTGGGAGCAGGCTGTCTTCGACACTTGCGAGACGCTGGCCAAAAGCATTGTGCGGGACGCCGAAGGCGCGACCCGGTTCATTACGGTCGAAGTCGAGCGGGCGGCGACCCAAGAACAGGCACAGGCGGTGGCACGTGCGGTCGCCCATTCGCCTCTGGTCAAAACAGCGGCATTCGCCGGCGATCCCAACTGGGGCCGGATCTTGGCCGCCGTCGGGCGCAGCGTCGGAGACCTGTCGCGCATGGACCGGGTCGAGGTTCATCTGGACGATGTGCTGGTGGTGATGGGCGGTGTCGTTGCCGAGGACTACCGGGAGGAGCGGGGTCTCGCGGTCATGGAGCACGAGGAATTCACCATCCGTGTGAATCTGGGCCTCGGCGAGTCGCAGACCCGACTCTACACGTGCGACCTGTCCTACGATTACGTAAAGATCAACGCCGAATACCGGACCTGACCCCATGGTTGTGACTCCCATGGCGGTGGTCGCGGGAGCCGTGCTCAGTGCGGATGAGGGAGTGCCGAAGGTCTTGCTGGCGAAACGGCCCGCGTCCGCGCATCAGGGCGGCAAATGGGAGTTTCCAGGTGGAAAGATGACGGCGGGCGAGAGCGCACCGCAGACGCTGGTGCGGGAACTGGAGGAGGAAATCGGCATCCGGGCGAAAGCCTGGGGCCGACTGATCCGTTTCCCCTACACCTATCCTGAATTCACGATGGACTTCGATGTGTTCCGGGTGACGTCCTGGGATGGGACGGCCCGCGGGTGCGAGGGCCAGGAGGTGCGCTGGGTGCCGTTGCCGGAACTGGGGCGGTGGACCACGCCGCCCGCCAGCCTCCCGGTGATCCGTGCGCTTCAATTGCCTCCGCAGTACGCGATCAGCGCGGATCCGGCCGGTGACATCGGCCGCTGGCAAGATGATCTGTCGGCAACGCTGGAACGCGGCGCGCGGTTGATCCAATTGCGCGCGCACTCGCTGTCCAGTCCGGCATACGAACGGTTGGCGCAAGAGTCCATCGAGCGAGTTCATGCCGCGGGCGCACGAGTCGTGCTGAACGGCGAGCCCGAGCAGGCGGCGCGGCTGGGGGCGGACGGGGTGCACCTGACGAGTGCGCGCCTGCAGCAACTGACAGCCCGCCCTCTACCGGAGGGTCTTCTCGTGGGTGCGTCCTGCCACAGCCCGCAGGAGTTGGGCCAGGCGGTCCGGATTGATGCGGATTTCGCGGTACTGTCGCCACTGCGCGATTCGCCGCAGGCGCTGGGCTGGGACGGTTTCGCGTCGGCGGCCGCCGATGCGGCATTGCCGGTATACGCGCTCGGGGGAATGAGCCCGGGAGATCAGGATGCGGCCGTCGAATCCGGCGCACAGGGAATCGCCGCGATCCGCGGCCTGTGGGGGCCGATCAGCTGAACAAGACGCCGATGAAGAAGGTGGTCAGATAGATGAGGATCAGGCCCAGCATGGAGAGCAGGCACAGCAGGGTCACCAGGTGATGCGGGGGCCGGTGGCCGACCAGCACGCCGGCGACCGCGACGATGAACGAGGCCAGTCCCAGGCTTTGCATGCAGCCGGTCTGGCAACTGCGCATCTCGAAAGGCCCGCCCAGAAGGTTGAAGGCCAGAGCGACGGTGAGACCCCAGCTGACGGCCGTGGCCAGCACGGTCCAAGGGGAGATGGCGGTGTAGAAGCGGGAGCCGTTCATGATTCTATTTTAACCAGCGCATCGCCGACCGTTTGCGGCAGGCGATCTTCAAGGGCTCGGTCAATTGCCGAAGCAAGAAGCCTTCCAGGATATTCACAGAGATGCGAAAGCCCCCATGATGCTGGCCATAACCCCGACGACGATAGGGATATACCAATAGAGCCTCTTGAATTCGGCCTGCATGTCGGCGCGTAGATCCTTGATTTCGCCCTGCAGACGAAGTCCCATCTTTTCCATATCCGCCCGTATGCCGGACTCCATCTTTTCCATGTCCGTTCGTAGGCTGGACTCCATCTTTTCCATGTCGCTTTTGGTGGCCAAGTGGTGCTGGGCGTCATCCATGGCTTCAACCACGGCTCCGGCCTGGTCTTCGCTGAAAGTGGCGGCCTGCAGAGTCTTCATGGTCCTGAGTTTATCAAAATGCGGGGTACGAGGTGCCCCCGTTTTATTCGCACCGGGGGTGGCAGCGGACTCTTGTGTGCTGGGTTTCATGGACGTCTCTCCTTGACGAGTGGCTAGCGGGAGGAAATGCTTGTTGAAAGCACTCCTCGGGTCGGGATGGGATGGTGTCAGAAGGGGACGGGAAAGGCAAGGAAAAATGGTCAGAATTTTTTGACCATTTTTATCCTTTGAAAGTCAATAGGTTATAGGCTATTCTGGATGCGACTTCAGGGTGATTTTTTCGGCATCCTCTGGATATTTGCTTGAGTGGATCTTACGGGGTCTTCACACAAGCGAAAGAGACTTCACTATGATAATCGTCATGGCTCCGACGTAGGCGATATACCAGCGAAGCTCCCGAAATGAAGCCCGCATGTCGGCGCGAAACTCCTGCAATGCAGCCCGCGTGTCGGGGTGCATGTCCCAGTCTTCTTCATATGGATCAACTGGCCGACTACCCGATTCAGATAGTTTTTCGTGGTTAAGCGGTGCCAGTCGCTGTGATGGTTTGGACCATGACTGCGGCTTGGGCTTCGTCGAATGCGGCGATCTGAAGAGTTTCATGCACCCAAGTCTATCAAAATGGGAGGCAGGTGGGGATGGGTTAAAGGGGGCGAGTATGATACTCAAGAGAGAGGGGCACACCACATCATGCTACGTTCCGCGGCCGAAGCCGAAGACGCTTTCTACGAGGCGTTCGCTCAGCAGGATGTAGAGGCCATGATGCAGGTATGGGCAACGGACCGCTCGATATTCTGCATCCATCCCGGAGGCCAGCTGCTGACCGGGCGCGAGGAGGTGGAGGAGAGCTGGAAACAGATCTTCCAGGCGGAAGTACCGTTTCATTTCGAACGGGAATACCATTACCGGGACGAGTTGGCAGACCAGTTCGCCATCAGCCATCTGACGGAAACCCTGTACCTGCGGCACCATATCGTCGGCATCGTGCTGGCGACCAACATCTACTGCGGCACGGATGAAGGCTGGCGCATGATCATGCATCATGCCTCGCCCCCGCCCGGCCCGGACGAGCCGGAATCAGGAGGGCCTGTCTTGCACTAAGGGGTCTTGTCCAGGGACTGCAGCCCTTTCCGGTAGTACGCCTGCGCGGCCTCGCCCTGGCCCATCCGCTCCAGGGTCTCCCCCAGTTCCCGGTACAGCAGGGCATCGCCGCCTTGCTTCTCAAGGGCCTCCAGTTGCTCGCGAGCCTCGGCGTGTTGCCCGAGGCGGCTGTGCAGTCGCGCCAGGGTACGCTTCAGCGAGACTTGCTCGGGATTCTTTGCCAGCCACTTCCGGACTTTCTCGACCATGTTCGGGGTGATCGGGTTCGGCAACATGCCGTACAGTTCGATCGCCGTGTCGTCAAGGTTGGAGTCCAGCAGTTTGCGCAGGTGCGGCTCCAGTTCCGGATGCGACAGCCCGCAGCGCTGAAGTCGCCCGATGTAGTGGCGCAGGACTTCCGGGTCGTCGCGCGCATCTCCGAGTTTCGGCCACAGGGACTTTAGTTCCGACTCCTGGGTGTCTTCGCACAGGCGATAGGCAGCATCGCGCAGCCACTGGCGGGTTTCGTCTTGCGGCAGGTGCGCAAGGCGTACCTGGTCCCGTCCCAGTTCGAACAGTCGCTCCCAGCTGTTCAATTCCCGGTAGCAACGGGCTAACTGGCGCAGGACTCGGGGATTCCTCGGATTGTCGCCTGCCAGCACCTGCAGGACGGCCAGGGCTTCTTCCCATTCTCCCGCGGCAACCAAACCATCGGCCTTGAGCCAGGTGCTGGCCGTCTGATAGTCGGGATCGGTCACCGCGCGCAGGTGCGCGTTCCAGGCGTCCCGGTCGTTGGCCTTAATGCAGACCGAAGCCGCCAGAAGCTGAAAAATCGATTGCTTGGGTTCCATCTTCGCCGCCTGCTCCAGATCCTGCCGAGCGGCGTCCAGCCGGTCTTCCAGCATGTTGCGCAGCCCCTGTGCGAACAGGATGTCCGTGCGGTCGCGGCGGCGGGACTTGTGCCGTTTCCTAAGGCGCTGCGGAGTTTCCAGCGTTCGCGACAGCAGACCCACCAGCACGAAAATCCCGAACATGGTTCCGATGCCAACCAGCAGGGCCATCAACAGGGAGGCCCGGACCGTGTAGTCGGCCACATGCACGATGACTTCGCCTCCTTGGGTCTGGGCGGTCCAAGCCGTCAGGCCCGTCACCAGCAGTGCCACGAAGATCAGCACCAGGATTTTCATTGAGTCGGCGGCAGCGTTCGGGTCAGTTGTTCGAAATCAATGGAGGGCGGGAAAGGGTTCTGCTCCCGCAGCACCTCCAGGTCGTGTTTCAGTGCCGGGTAGCTGTTCTCAAGCGCTGGCTGCGAAAGCAGGGCCAGGACATGCTCCAGGGATTGCATGTAGGCATCGGAGCGATGGGACTGCAAGGCCAGGCGAGCCAGGTACAGTTCGGTTTGCGCGGCGTACAGGATCAGGATGTGCTGGTAGGCCGAAATGGTCTGCACCGCCTGCGGGGCACCTTTCTGTACCTCGAGGTGTTCGTCGAATTGCTCGACGATGGAATCCCAGATCTGGCCCCAGCCACCGGTGGCCAGGGTCTGGTTCTGGCGCTCGACAGCCGCCTGCAACTGTCCAATCTTCTCGCTCAGCACGAGCCAACTCCCGGTCAGGATGCGATGTGCATGCTCCGCCTCCTCGCCCCGGTAGCCCTCCAGGATTGTAATCGCTTGATCCACTTGCTGGATCAGGGTGTGGTGGTGGACCGGGTCCAGGGAGTCCAGCACTTGGCGGGCTTGGCGCAGGGCACTCAGTGTGCCGAGGGAATCCTGAAGGTAATTCTGCTTATATTGAGCAATCTGCAGTAGGAAGGCAAGTTCCTCGACCGGATACTGGCGCGGGTCGGGGGCGATCGAAATCGGGGCCAGCTTCTGCTGCAGCAGGGTCTCGTAGGTCGTGTAGCGGATCCGCAGTTCTTCCAAGAACTGGTCCACCAGGGCCTGGGTCCGGTGCTGCTCCTCGGATAGGCCAGCCAGGCGCCGGTCGACTTCCATCAGCGCCTGGTGCGCGGACTGGTGGGTTTCGAGCTGGCGGTCGCGCAGTTCGAGGAAGCGGGTCTGCGTGTCGGTCCACAGCATGTACAGCAGGGCGCCGACCGCAGCCAGGCCCAGCCAGCCGATTACGGTCAATGCAGCACCCAGTCGCGTGGTGCGGCTCATGCGTTTGGCGGCAAGGCCGCGAAGCAACTGGTCAAGGCATCGATCATGGCGTCGTCCCCGGGGTTGTCGGCCACTCCGGCAGGCGCAGTGTAGCCAAGTTTACGACAGGCTTCGGCGATCCGTGTGTTGCCGGCGATGAGTGCGCTCTCTCGAAGTACAGTTTCTTCTTCCGATGTGACGCATTGCAGAAGGTTCTCGGCGATCTCGGCGCTGGTGATGCAGATCGCCTCCGGAGGACCGCCCGGCATTTCCCCGATGGACAGCATATCGGTCGGCGGGTCGCGGCGGTAGACTTCCAGATACTGCACCTCTGCACCACGACGCCCCAGTTCGTCGGCCAACATCTCGCGCCCGCTCTGCCCCCGGACGATGACGACCTGCCGGCGCTTCAGATCCTGCAGCACGGGTGCGGACAACAGTGCTTCGCTGTTGTACGGGGGAGGGGCCACGACATCGGGTTCCAGGCCGATCTGCAGCAGGGCCTTGGTTGTGGCCGGGCCGATGGCGGCAATCCCGGAGGCGCGGCGGACGACATGTACAAGCGGGTCGGGACCTGCCATCAGGCCCCGCACCGCGTTGGCGCTCACGAAGATGATGAATGTTGCCTGTTCGACCAGGACTTGGGCGGTCGAATCCGGAGGCGCCAGGGTAATCCGGATGGCGGGGAAGTGGCTGATTTCCGCGCCTTGCGCACGCAAGCGTGTAGCCAGCGACTCGACTTGTCCTTCAGGCCGGGTCAGCAGGATTCGGCGGCCGGAAAGTACGCTGCTCATGCGTAGCCTTCGACCCCCAGTTCGGCCAGGATATCCGCACCGCCTTGTTCCAGCAGTTGTTTTGCGGCCAGCGCACCGGCAATCTTGGGGTCTCCCTCGGCTTCCGCACGCAGGATCAGGCTGCCGTTCGGGCGCGCGAGGCAGGCTTGCAGGCGGACTTCTCGGAGGCCGGTACAGACCGCATGGGCCGCCAGGGGAATCTGGCAGCTGCCGGACAACGCACGGCTGACCATGCGCTCCGCGGTCACGGCAGCGGCGGTGGCGTCGTCGTGCAATGCGGCCACCCAGGCGCGAGCGTGCGGATGGTCTTCGGCGATCTCGATGCCGAGTGCGCCCTGGCCGATGGCGGGCAGGCACTCTTCGGGCTCCAGGATCTGGGTGATCTGCCCGTCCAGGTCTAGACGCTGCAGGCCTGCACAGGCCAGCACAATGGCTTCGAAATCTCCATCTTGCAGCCGTTTCAGGCGGGTTCCGACATTGCCGCGCAGATCCAGGAATTGAAGATCCGGGAACCGTGCCTGCAACTGTGCCTTGCGCCGCAGGCTGGATGTTCCGACACGGCTGCCTGCAGGGAGCGCGTCAAGCGTCTTGTGGCGGGGGGCGATGACGCCGTCCCGGGGGTCGGCGCGGGTGCAGATTGCGCCCAACGTGAGGCCGGCCGGGAGGTCCGCCGGCACATCCTTCATCGAATGAACCGCAAGATCGGCGTCGCCTGCCAGCAGGCGAAGTTCGAGTTCCTTGACGAACAGGCCCTTGCCACCGATTTCGGCCAAGGGGTGATCCAGTACCTGGTCACCCTCGGTCTGCACGCGCAGCAGTTCCGTGCTCAGGCCCTGCGCTTGGACCAGCGCCTCGGCCACCAGTTCGGCCTGCCGGACCGCGAGCGGGCTGCGGCGGGTGGCAATGCGGCAGAGAGATTTGCTCATGGAGTGCGTGGCATCAATTGGACAGGCCGCTCGTCAGGTGCATAGAAACGGTCGCTGACGAATGCGATATCCCAGCTCCCGTCTTGCCGTCGGCGATATTGGATCTGTTTCAGGTCGGGCAGGGAGGTGCAGGTCAGCGCCAGAGCAGTGGCGGCCAGCGAATCATCCCCGCGTTGCAGCGCCTGGGGGATCAGGCTTGCGGCCAACTGAGCCCGCTTGAGCGAGTCCGGGCGATCGTAGCGCACGCCGTCCACATTAAACCCCTCCAGGAACTTCTCTTCCAGCCGCGCAACCGCTTCGCGTTGGGCCGGAGTCATGGTGACGGTTCGATCCCAATACAGTTCCAGACCGCCGTCAATCAGCACGGCAACCTTGTCCTCAAAGGATGTCGGAGAATCGGTTTTTTTCATGGATTGCGGCATTAGGCTTGGCCTACTCGAAGTGGCTAGTCAAGATGTTGGCCCAAGCACATCCGTAATAATTTGTTTCAGGCAATCTGGGTCTTGCAGAAAATAAACGCCATCTTCTTTCCATTCCTGCTTCGTGCGTTGTTCGCTAATCTTTTCCGGAGCAGTGACCGATAGGACATAAGCGTGTAAGCGCAGGGTTTGATCGTCATTACGCACTCGCTTTTCGACCTCCTTGATTTCAGCATGTAATTCCACTTTTTTGCGTTTTTCCTGACCATAGTAGCCAAGTCCTTTCGGATCAAGAAAGATTACATGCTGGCTGTTATCGTTCTTCAACCAGACGATGAAGTCCGGGTAATAGCCGCAGTCATCAAAAAAAGAAACGCCTCTGCCGTGCGTCCGGTTGCGAATCAGGAAAAGGTCTCGGCCTCGCAGGCAGCCATCGTTGTATCGGGCTAATGACTCCAGTTTTTCTACGACGCTTTTTTCGCCTTGATTCAGGGGAACGGGCTGGACCGTGACCTTGCAGTCCTTGCTCGCGTACAGGAGAGGTTCATAGGCGTGAACCTTGGTTCTGATGACGATGAGCCTCAGGTCTCTAGGAAGAGGGTGGTTGAGATTCGTTCTGAGTGAACGAATATCCTCGACTAGCCTTTCCTCTTTTGCATCCAGCGACAACCGATGTTCCTTGATGTTGTTCGGGTCGTTTTCACCCAGCGTCACCACCTCGATGTTTTCATGCTCCCACTTTCTTCGCTGTTTTCGCCAATGTTGATCCGCATATTTGGCAAGAAGATCAATGGCCACATCCTCTAATGCCTGCACATCCTTAAAATTTTGCATATCGGTTTTTTCGGGAGGGGCCTGAAGTTCGTACCATGTGTCGTTGGCTAGTAGTTCATCTATGGTTTCAGCATGAAGGGCCAAATTGTGCCAACCCATTTGGCGCTTGTGCGCTATCAGGGAGTCATAGATGCGAGTCCTGTTGAATAGGGAGGTGTGACACGGAGTGAATTTGAATTGAACCTTTTCTCTTTCGATGGCGGTGGATTTGCTGGATGCTACGGATTGCAGCCGAGAATACAAATCTAGTTTCACGGTGGGATTGCCTGCGTTGGGGAGTGGCAAGGTCAATCGTTCTCCCGATCCCATGTATTTTTGGCCCTTTTTGAGCCGGATGAATTTCAGGTCGGTCGTTTTTGCGAAATTCCACGTCACAGGGAGTTTGATGTGCTCCAGTGCGATCCTCTCCTTTTCCAGCAGGTCTCGGAAGATTTGCATGTAGTTCGCACGCAATCCAAAGATATGCAGGGTTTCCAATTCAGCCAGCTCCTCGCTGCCTTGCGGTAGTTTGGCACCACTTTTCTGATGACGTTTCAAACTCATGTTCCAGCCTTTCAAGCGGACTCCTCTTCCGAACATCTGGATGATTTCTGGTCCCTCTCCTACACCCACATGCATTAGGCTCATGGTGCTGACTCGCCAGCAGTTCCATCCTGCAATAAAGCGGCGCGCACCGATTACGATGTTCACTTTTGAATCCGGCTGGTCAACCGTCGGGAATAACACTTTTGCAAAGCCGAGTTCCCGCTCCACACGAAAATCCGGGTTAGCTTTTTCTTTCAGTATTTTGTGGAGGGCAGCCGAATCTCCGATGTTGACGACGCCAAAGGGAGAATGGTCAGCAGCGCGTAAGTGAAATTCACCGTCTCCGCCAGTGATGTAGACGACATGCAATTGTCCTTCTCCGTGAAACAGGGTTTCGCAAATATCGGCGTAGAGGTCATTTGGCCGGCTCGATTTGAATCTGGCAAATCTGTCAGCGAAGAAATCTTCGTCTAGTTCGTTGGTGATTCCTGAATCGTTGGCCAGCAGACGTTTAAACATGGCGCATACATCCTTTTTATTCGCTAACAGCCAACCAAAAAAATCTAGGATATTGATAACGTCCGATTTGGTCTCCCTATCTGCTTTGCTGCTTCCAGTCACGGTTTTTCCGAGGAACACCCATAGCGGTTTTGCCAAATTGAAATCAACCCATTCGATATCCCTGTCTCTCCAAATACAACATTGCAGGTAAAAGGTGAGCAGGCACCCAAGCAGGTACATGCGGCTGTTTTCGTCTTCCGCTCCCCTTGGCAGGTTCGAAATAGAGTAGTCCTTTCCGTAACCGTCCTTATAAAACTCCCGGTAAGCGTAATCGAACAGCAGGCATTTTCCGTAGACATCCCGCAGGGCAGGGTCTTTGCCCGTGATTTGATTGAAGGTTGCAGAATACTCGAAAGTAAATCCGCCCCGTGCCAGTTCCTCGCGGCGTTCTCGCCATGCCTTTCCAGATGCCCCAAGGTGTCCCTCATCGACTAGGACCAGATTGTTTTCGCCGAAATCCCGCACCGCGACACGCTTGATCCCTCTTTTTTCTGCCAGCTTGTTGAGATCAATGATCTCTACGGAAGCGAATAAGTCGGGGCCCGCCTCATTGGAGAAAAGCCGTGCGGAGATATTGCTTTCCTGCAAATCCCGATTGTGTTGTTTGGACATGTGTTCGTTCGGCGTCACAAGGATGACGTTGTTGAGTCGTTGGCCTGAGCGGTTGAGCCAATGCTGGTATTGCAGGATCGATGCATGCATGATCAGCGTTTTGCCGGAGCCTGTTGCGCTTTGGAGAGCGACGGTATGCAGATCCCTTGGGGTGCAATCGGGCATGCTGCGGGTCATCGGGTTCGCGGTTTTCGTCGCATTCAGGCCAGCGCATAGCGCTTGGGGATCACTGAAATAGCGATTCAGGTAGTGTTCGGTGAACAGTAGCGCGAGATATTGATGGGGCTTCCATGACCGACCACGTTCTTCCGTCATGTGCAGGCGCTGGCTGTACATGGCGATATTTGCGTCATATTCAGTGAAAGTTTCTGCGCTGATGCTTGCGTTATCGGGGTGCAGGTACAGGGCGCGGGCATATTCGCTTTCTCTTCTTGCTGTGAATACGGGCAGCGCATCGCGCAGGCGGTCAAGCATCGCGTCCATGTCGGCATAGCCAAATTCCTGGCACATGAAGCGGAGCAGGACAAGACGGTCCTGGAGGAGGGGTGCTGACCGTCGGCCCCTCATCGGCCGTCGGTCCCTTGCTGTGCTACTTGCTGGTATTTTCTGGTCAGGTATGCGGCAAAGGACGCACATGCCCCGTACATAAAAACAGCCTCATCCAAGCCAACATTAGGAGAACCCTGGTCCAAAAGAGCATGTCGAACACCTTGTTCACTGTTTGTATATCCATAGAGTTTTTCAAATGCTTTTTTAAGTACTGGATTCATTAATGATCCTTCTTTTATAAGAAAGTTAAGTGCCGTACCTAGAGTATTTGCTTTAGGAGCGATCTGACGTGCTACAGATTCGACAGCATGGATGCTGTCAGTAATTGAGTCTGCATATTGCTGCGCATTGATGTGTTCAACAGCTTGACGCAAGTGTGTAGTAGCACCGTCCATATTGTTCTGATGAATTGTTTCAATGGATTGCTGTATTGCTTCTCCTTGCTCCCTGTTGCCCTGTGGATAAAACCAATACGGTTGCTGAGACATATCAAGCCGGTATGCTGCAGCATGTTTCTCAAACAAAGCCGGTATGCGGGAGCGAAGTGCTGCAGTAGGAAAATCACTGTTCAGTAATCTTTCAATCAAGTCTAATACGATATTGAAATCACGGTGCATCACTATTGACTTGAATTGCTGGAGAACCAGCCCATCTTGACTAGGTACTTCATCTTCCGGGATTTTTTCAAGAGTGCCTAGGGTACGGGCAAAAAATCTTGAGGGCGGTTCATTTGCATCAACGGTGTATTCAATAGAAGAATAACGGATTTCTTTCAGACCATCCCGAACGGCATTCCAGATTTCTCTCCTTAGGTCTTTTGATAGATGTTCCAGTTGCATTGGCTCCGGCAGAGGCTCATGACCGTAGCGTTGAGAGAATGAAAGATTCGGAGGATTATTTGCCATACGAGCAATCCTCGAACATCAAGGCTCGAAAGACGGGTTCAATGGTTTTCGCAGTCCAGATGTCTTTCTTTCCTCGAATCGCATTCAGAGTGTGGTCGCCATTGACGTAGACAAGAGCAAGTGAGTCAGGGAAGAGCTTCCGGTTGAGATCGAACCATTTTTCCAGTTTGGCATTGTCTGTTTTTTCGAGATTGCGCCAAAGAATCAGACAATTTCGTTTCTGGCTGTCTGTACCAGTAATAGAGAGAACATCATCAATTTTCTGGTAAGAGTGAACATGCAGACCAATAAGATGGTTGAAAGTTTCTGGCAGGTCTACGGGCACATCTTGGCGCACTCCATCGCGTACGGTGGAAATGGTACAGGCAAATGGATTGAGACAATCCATGCCCAGCAGGTTGGTGCTGTTTTGAGTTTCTACATTGAGCGAGTAACGCAGCTGATAGTCTTCGGACAGCGCAGGATTATCAGCGAACAAATCACTTTCCTTTGGTTTCCATACGAGGCCGTCCAGTGTGTCTTCGTATGATTCGAGACGGATGTATTTGAAGAGTTGCGAGATGCCTTCGTCGCGGGAGGCTGGTTTGCCGCCTTCCCAGCCTGGCGAATAAATGATTTTCTTGATACGTGGCAATAGCACTGCATCGAAATGATCGGCCATCTCGACCATTAGGTATTTGTAATGAGTGTTATTTTCTCGATTTAGATTAATAATTGCATGGCCAGTTGTACCGGAGCCAGCAAAATAATCCAATATATATGCGTCCGCATTAAGGTTGGCTGCGAAGATTGCGTCTTCGACAGTATGAATTGATTTGGGATAGGAAAATTGATTGGGTGCACCAGTGATGTCGCTTAGCAAATTAGCGCCAAATGTGCCTGCGTTATATCGGGAATCTGTCCAGTTGCTAAATAGTGCAGTTTTCCGCTCATCAGCATTAATCCTCTGATAAATTGTATTGCTTTTGGAACAGCACAATTTGTTACCGTCGACGAGTGCTTGGCATGATTTATAAGACTTTCTCCACACCCGCTCCTCTCCTTGTGCGCCAATAGGATAAATTCTGACGAGATTTTTGTCAGTCGGTTCTGTCGGATACTCATGTTTTATTGGTGGCGGTTCCAAACCTACAACTTGACGGGAAGAGGGGTCTACTAGAATTGCGTAGAAACTGTTCGGCCGCGCGTAACGAAAGTTACTTTCGGCAGTTCCGCTTCTTCTAAACGGCCGTTGTTCTTCGTCACGGTGGCCTGTTCTTCCTACAAGTGTTCTACTTGACGATGTGGGTACGCATGCGAGCATGTATTCATGTGTATGCGCTAAGGTTTGAGCTTTCCCCCCTTGTGGGTGGTGATTAACAATAATTGTCTCGCGTCGTAATGAGGGATATTCTTCATCTAGAAGTTTTGCAAGGTCGACCATTTCAAAATCGTCAATTGCGATATAGAGAACAAGGTCTTGAGTTAATATTTCAGGGAGAAGAGCCAGCCGATTGGCCATCAGAGTCAGCCACGAGGATTTAAGGTACCCATTTTTATACAAGATTTCTGAGTCGCCTGTATTGTAGGGAGGATCAATGTAGACGCATTCCACTTGGCTGTGGTATCGTTTCTTTAAAAGGTTTAGTGCTTGAAAATTCTCTCCATGGACAAATACTCCATCAGTCTTCGCATCCAATGGACCAATTTCGGACAAGGTTGCTAGTAGGCGGTCTGTGAAGTCACGGTCAAAATGTCTCGTATCCAGTATTAAATACGGGTTGGCCTTGAGAAATCCGATGGTTAGTGGGTCGGAATATCCCGTGCCGTCATTGGAAAGGCTACCGTCAATTTCGTTAATCGCAAACAGTTCTTTCCATTCTTCAACTTGCCTTTCATTGGCTGCTATTTCGGCGTAGAAGGTTTCTGGCACGTGGTCGAGGGTGGCGCACCAATGCGTGTCCAGTACGAATTTCTTCTTGAGCCAGAGTTTCTTCTGGAAATTTTCTAACTGCTCAAGAAAGGAGATGATTTTCTCGCCCATTTCACGAGTCGCACGCACTCGCAACTGCGCACGGCGTAATTGAACCATATTGCTGGCATTGATGTCGTTCAGGTTGAACACATCGCTTTTCAGATAGAAATCCATCTCGCGGCGCAGGAAACCACCTAGGTCCTTGTGGATGAAGTAGTCAAAGCTATTTTTCGCTGTGTAGCGTTCAACGTGCTTTTCGAGTTTCGTGCGTTTGCTATTGGCTCCAGTTGGCTCAAGTTCAGAAAGACAAGCTCGCCAATCCGGATTTAGGTTTTGCAAGATGCGCTCTGTTGTCGCTTGGTTGATCCGGTTTTGTTGGCCGTCCCCATTTCCAGGGAATTTCTTCTTTTCGCTATCCGTTAGCGGGCGATGCTCAAAGCGAACTATCAGTGTCTCGTCTGCATGCACAATGGCACCTTTCCCGGGCACCAACACGAAGCGACGTTGTCTGCCGCTAGTTTCCTTGATGTTGTCTTTCTTGCTATCGGCCGCTACAGTTTCAAACTTGACATGCCGGTTCTTTTGGAGCGTAAAAGCGTAGGAGGCGTAATTTTCCGCCGTCTTGATGTAGTATTGATCCGCATTGGCCCAGTGCAGTTTCACCTCTTCCCCGTCATAGGGAATATGATAGGCCGAGTCGCCCCCTCCAGAGTAGCGGCGCAGCGACATGAAATCGCCTTCACTGTAGTATCGGGAGAAAAAGTTAGCCAAGTAACCATAGACATCCGCCTCGGCTTCCGCATCTGTTTTTGCTTCGGCCAACTGCCGTTCCAATTCAATCACTTTCGGCGCATCGTCCGGGTTGATTCCCAGAGATTTGGCCATCGCTCTCGCGTCTTCAACATGTTTTTCTAGATCGGCTCTGTCCTCATCAGAGACCCCGGCCAATATCGTCTTGACTTGAGGCAACAAGTCATTATCAAGGAACTTCGTGATCTTGTCCGCCATCATGTTCATGATCCGGTACAGGCCGAAGTCAAGGTCGCCCCGGTCAAGTTGGAACATTTCCCTCAGTAGGGCTTTCAGCTGATTGAATTTTTCTCGGGATTCCGAGGTCTGGCGAGTAGGCATTGGGATGATGTCAGCAATTTTTGAGTATGGGTATGAGTGAACCTTGTTAATTCGTTTATTCTGCGGGTTGCCGAGACACCCGCAGAGAACGATTTAGAGTGTATCCTAGCGTATCCTCATGACGACCACGTAATCCATTGTATTTACGATAATTTTCGTTAAATTTCAAAGTCTAAAGACTGTGAGTTACAATGCATACTCACTAGGAGTATCTGGATGTGGGCATGGATGGAATGCATGCGATGTACTTCACCGGAACAAAGAGCTCTGGCTATGCCGTACTCGCCCTGAAGAATGGCATGATTGCTGAGGCAGATTCCATGGACAGGGTGTTAGACGGCATCTATGAAAGGGTTGGAAATGACGACGCTGATAGTTCAGTCAGGTTTAATCTATAAGGAACTGGGAATATGGCAACGCAGCACTTAATCGATAGCCTTAAAGGGGAGCTTCAATCATTAGCGGCATATACAGACATTGACCTAGTTAGCCGTAAGGATAAATGGGGTTCAATTAACTTCGAAGAAGCACGGGCAGATATCGACTTAGCTCTATCCGTGGCTACAGATCTTTTAGACCTACCGCTTCAATACCTAACGGATACTACCGCGCAACAGATAATTGATTACGTTCCTGGAGTAGTTGGCGGATTAGCAGAAATCGATCAATTCTCGCTTGAAGGAGGAGACCCGGTCAGTAGGCGAGACAATCTCTCTCAAAACCTCCACGCACAGGTCGAAGCTCTTTATGCTGTTGCAGGTTCTTCTATTCCATACCTCGCCTATAGGCGTGGCGATGCTACGGACAATATAACGAAATTAAACCAAGCGGTTGCTGATGCAGGAAAAATTCTTGAGGAAGCAAAAAAATCGGCTGACGACAAAAATAGTGAAATAGAAGAAATCATAAAAGCTGCTCGCGCAGCAGCAGCGAGTACGGGGGTAGCTACATTCACGGAAGAGTTTCGTGATGAAGCATCGACACTCGGCGCACGGTCAAAAAATTGGCTGATTGCTACGGCTGTATTTGCGGCTCTAACTATAGGTGCGGCGATTGGGTCCTATTTTTGGCCCGAAGTTTCACCAAAGGCCGATGGTTGGGAAACCCTCCGCAACGTTGCTAGTAAAGTAGCAATTATTGCTGTTCTCTTCACAGGGACAATCTGGTGTGGGCGTATCTATCGCGCACTAATTCATCAAGCGACAGTGAATAAGCATCGTGCTTTGAGCCTTAAAACCTTTCAGGCATTTGTGAAGGCGGCAGATGACCCTTATGTCCGAGATGCTGTTTTGATGGCTGCCACAAAAACTGTCTTCGGTAGTGTACCGACTGGTCTGGTGGAGTACGAAAGTAGCCAAGATCAGGGAGTCAATTTTGTAGAATTCGGGAAAAGGCCGTCGGGAGAGAAAGTAACCGAAGCAGCAACAGAAATGTTGGACGGGTAAGGGAATGGAGCTTCCTATTCACGAAGCGAAAACGCGCCTTTCTGAACTGGTCGAGATTGTGAAGAGCGGTGAGCGGGTCGTTATTCTAGAAAATGGGGAACCAGTCGCCGAACTCGTGTGTCGGCAAGGTCGAGGAGGAATCGACTTCGAAAAACTAGAATCGGTCCGAAAACACCTTGGGGTTTCGGGAAACAGGGAAAGATGGCCTGAGGAATGCAATGATTCAAAATTCAGTCGTCAAGTCCTTGGACTTGACGAGGGCGATTAAGAAGGCAGAAATCCCGATACTTAGCCTACCGAGTCGCGAAACGGCAGGCCCATTGTCAGCGATAAATCATGTGCTGCCGTAAAATACCTCTAAATTCGTGAGGGTCACATGCCTCAATCTACAGCGAAACCCTGGGCTGGACGGTTCGCTCGGGCGACCGACAGCCAGGTGGAGACGTTTACCGCGTCCGTCCATTTCGACGGCCGCCTGTACCCCTATGACATCCAGGGGTCGCAGGCGCATGCCCGTGGGTTGCACCGGGCAGGCGTGCTCAGCGAGGAAGAATGCGAGACCCTCGTCAAGGGTCTGGCGCAGGTGCGCGCGCGCATCGATTCCGGCGAAGCCGAGTGGGATGCAAGCCTTGAAGACGTGCACATGAATATCGAGGCGATGCTGGTTGCCGAGGTCGGGGAAGTCGGCAAGAAACTCCACACCGGACGTTCCCGGAACGATCAGGTGGCCACCGACCTGCGGTTGTACGCCCGGGCCGCACAGGCGCAACTGGATGCCGAGGCGCATGCCCTGCAGTCGGTTCTGGTCGAGCGGGCCCAAGCGGAGGCGGAGACCCTGATGGTGGGCTTTACCCACCTGCAGACGGCGCAGCCGATCACCTTGGGCCACCATTTGCTGGCCTGGTACGAGATGCTGCGGCGTGACCGGCAGCGGCTGGCGGACGCCTTCCGGCGGACCAACACGCTGCCGCTGGGTGCTGCGGCTTTGGCCGGATCCGGTTATCCGGTAGACCGGCAGTACTTGGCGGAGCTCCTGGGTTTCGACGCGCTGTGCGACAACTCGCTGGACGCGGTCAGCGACCGGGATTTCGCCATCGAGACTTGCGCCGTCCTGAGCCTGCTGATGGTGCATCTGTCCAGAATGGCGGAGGAGATCATCCTGTGGGCCAGCCCGGCGTTCGGGTGGGTCGACTTGCCGGACGAATACTGCACCGGCTCCTCGCTCATGCCGCAGAAGAAGAACCCGGATGTCCTGGAACTGATCCGTGGCAAGAGCGCGCGGGTCGGCGGACACCTGCACGCGCTGCTGATGCTCATGAAGGCGCAGCCCATGGCCTACAACCGGGACAACCAGGAAGACAAGGAGCCGCTGTTCGACAGCGTGGACACCACGCTGGCCTGCCTGTCGGTGCTGCGGGCGGTGGTGCAGGCGATGGAGTTCGACCGGGAACGGTTGCGGGAGGCTGCCGCGGGCGGCTACTCGACGGCCACGGACTTGGCGGATGCGCTGGTAGCGCGCGGCGTGGCCTTCAGGGATGCGCACCACATCACCGGGCAGATTGTCGCCCATGCGGCAAAACAAGGCGTGACGTTGGATGCGCTGAAGCCTGAAGAGGTTCAGCAGTTCAGCCCGGCCATTGATGCCGGACTGCTCGAGTCGCTGACTCCGGAGCGGTCGGTCGCGGCACGCGGATTGCACGGCGGCACCGCCCCGGATGCGGTCCGTGCGCGGGCGGCGCAGGCGCGGGAAGAACTTGCGGCCGGGCCTCTGGCAATGCCGGAACAGCCTTAGCTAACTGAAATACCGTCTGTTTTAGTCCAAGTGATCGCGCAGGAATTTGCCGAGTGCGGCGAGTTCCTCTTCGGTGACCGTGTGCTCGAACTTCCCGCTGTGCCATTCGACGAATGTCCCGTGTTCGCGCAGCCAGTCGCGGGAAGCTTCGCCGTGTTCGTGAAAAACAACCCCGTCTTCGGAGCCGTGCGCCATGAACACGGGGGTTTGCAGGGTCAGGTGCTCGGCCCGTTGCGTCAGGTATTCATCCTGCGGCAGGTAGCAGGAGAGGCAGACGGCTGCGGCGAGGGGTTCGGGATGGGTCAATGCGGTGAACAGCGCCTGGGCTCCGCCTTGGGAGAACCCTCCGACCGCGAATTGAGTGACCCCGGCCTGGCGCTGGCGCTCGAATTCGGCACGGACGCGCTGTGCGCTTTCCTCCAGTTCGTCCAAATTGCTGGTGACGCGTCCCCCTGGCTTCGGCAGGATGTCGAACCAGGACGGCACGACCTGTCCGCCGAAAATCGTGACCGGTTGCGGCCGGGCCTGCAGAGCGATCACGCGCAGGCCCGGGCACTGCAGTTGGAGGTTCAGGCCGGCGAAATCGTCGGCGGTGGCGCCCAGGCCGTGCAGCCAGACCAGCGCGGAGCGCGCCGGGCCGTCGTCGGGTTCCAGGATCAGGGCATCGGCTCGGCTCATGGAAGGACTTGATTTTCCAGTGTGCGGCGGGATTCGGGTTCGGCGCATAGTATATTAGGCGGCGCATTGACGGGAGAGAATTCATGAGTGTTTTGCGATGGTTTTTCCTGGGTCTCGTATTGACCGGGGCGGCGGCCGGATGTGGGCAGATGGGGCCGCTTGAGCCTCCGCCGGGGGCTGCGGCTGACGATTGATGGAAGATTTCGTATATCAGGACAATCGGCTGCACGCCGAGTCGGTTCCGCTGGAGTTGATCGCCGAAGAACACGGCACGCCGTGTTTCGTGTATTCGGCGGCTTCGATGGGGCGCCAGGTGGAGGGGTTGCAGACCGCTTTCTCCGGGCAGTCCTGCCGGATCTGCTATGCGGTCAAGGCTAACGGCAACCTCGCGGTATTGCAGAATCTGGCGCGGCTGGGCTGCGCGTTCGACCTCGTATCCGGGGGCGAGTTGGCACGTGTGCAGGCGGCGGGCGGCGATCTGTCTCAGTCGGTGTTCTCGGGAGTCGGCAAGACGTCGGAGGAGATCCGGCAGGCGTTGGATGCAGGTATCGGGGCCTTCCACGTGGAGTCGCCGAGCGAACTTGAACGGATTTCCCGCATCGCGCAGAAGGAAGGAAAGGTGGCGCCGGTTTCCCTGCGCATCAACCCGGCCATCGAAGTGGACACGCACCCGCATATCGCCACCGGGTTTCGCGGCAGCAAGTTCGGCATTCCGTGGGATGAGGCTTTGGACACCTACCGCATGGCGAACCGCATGGACGGGTTGGAGATACGCGGCGTGGCCTGCCATATCGGCTCCCAGTTGGTGGATGCCGAGCCGATCGTCGCGGCAGCACGGCAGCTGGTCGGTCTGGCGGACCAGTTGCGCGAAGAAGGGATCGAACTGGAATACGTGGATGTCGGCGGGGGGCTCGGAATTTGCTATCACGATGAGCAGCCGCCGCGGCTCGAACCCTATGCGGAAGGTTTGCGCGAGGTGATCGGCGACCGGCCTTTGTCCCTGGTGATCGAACCGGGGCGGTACGTGATGGGCAATGCAGGGATTTTGCTGACCCGGGTGGAGTACATCAAGCACACCGCGGACGGGCGCTTCGTGGTAGTGGACGCGGCCATGACCGAACTGATGCGCCCGGCTCTGTATGGGGCTTGGCATGCCATCATGCCGGTTGCGAAGGTGGCGGGGCGGGAACGGGTGAATTGCGATGTCGTGGGGCCGGTGTGCGAAACAACCGACTGCCTGGGTCGTTCAAGACGCCTTTCGGTGGAAGAAGGGGAATTGCTGGCAGTGTTTTCCTGCGGAGCCTATGCGGCTTCCATGGGCAGTTCCTACAACGCCCGGCCGCCGGTCGCCGAGGTGATGGTCGATGGCGACCGGCATGACTTGGTTCGCTGCCGAGGTGAGGTGGATCAGTTGTATGCGGGCGAGAGGCTTCGGAAAGGCTGAACCTGTAAAATACAGGGTTCGACAATGAGCCCCTGCAACCAAGAACTTTCATGAACGTCCGCGCGGCCACCCTCCTGTTCCTGTTTTCCACCTCTCTGGCGTGGGCGGATTGCTCCCGGGACGACATCCAGTTCTATCTAGACAAGGGCTTCACGAACGAGCAGGTTACGCTGCTGTGCTCGAAGCCGGCCGGTGAAGGGAAGAAAAAATACCGCGCGTACACCGACGAGTACGTCGACCGGCAGGATCACGAATATCAGGCACGGATGCGGGTGGAGCGCGAGGCCGCCCTGCGCAACGCGATCGAGGCTATAGACATCCGGCTCGAGGGAGGCTATCTGTACTACGTTCGTCCGCAGTGCGTCAGCGAAGGGGTCGAGAAAGACCGCGCGTTTGGGCTGAAATCCTGCCCGAACATCCGCTACCGGATCAAGCTGGCAGGGCTGAAGGTCGACGAGAAAGCACACAAGAAGCGATTCCTGTTCGGACAGAAGATGGTCCGGGTAACGGGGCAGATCAGGCGCCAGGAGATGCCGGGCTCTTTCGCCGACATTCCGGACGAATATTGGCGGAATGTCCTGCGCAAGAGGCTCGAGAAGGGCAATACGACCAAGATCCCGCTGCGCGACGGCGTGGACTTCCACTTCGCGCGCGGCGCGCTGCAGGACATCGCGGCGTTTGAGACCGAACGCGCCCAGCACTTGGCCGGAGGCAGCGAGGAAACCGGAGGGGACGAAATGTTCGACGATTTGGGTGGGATGCTTGAGGACGGATCCGAGAACGAAGCCGCCCGGCAGGAAGAGGAACGCGAGGACGAGGAAGGCGAGAAGGACCTGTTCGACGAATTGGCCGAAATGTTCGAGTGACCCCTGAAGAGGCCAAATCGGCCCTTACAAATCAATAAGAACCGGATGACGAAACCCCCGAATTAATTTGGCACATTAGATATTTCAAGTTGGCGGGGAGTCAACGGACGGACAACCAAGAGGAAACTGATGCCGACTTTCGTACGCACTGACAAATGCGATGGATGCCAGGGCCGGGACAAGGCGGCCTGCATGTACATTTGCCCCCACGACCTGATGCGCCTGGACCGGGACGGTTCCGAGACCGGCCATGCCATGAAGGCGTACAACCAGGAACCCGAACAGTGCTGGGAGTGCTATGCCTGCGTCAAGATCTGCCCGCAACAGGCGGTCGAGTGCCGGCATTACGCGGACGTCGTTCCGATGGGCGCTTCGGTACAGCCGTTGCGTGGGGCCGATTCCATCGTTTGGACCATCAAGTTCCGCAACGGCATTGAGAAGCGCTTCGAGTTCCCGACCCGCACGACGCCGGAAGGCTCGGCCGACCCGTACGGCGGCGAGAACGAGGCGGTGATGTCGGAAGGCAAGGACCACGACACGCTTTTCACCAAAAGGACGCACAGCTGCGACATGTCGCAGTTCGTGACCGGCTGATCGACACGGAGTCGCGGGATCATGGGCGAATTTGGAAACCCCGAAATCGTAGAGGAAGAGGTTGACATCCTCATAATCGGCGGCGGCATGGCGTGCTGCGGCGCGGCATTCGAAATCTCGCGCTGGATGGAGAAGGTCCGCGAAGAGGGCACCGATCTCAAGGTCAAGCTGGTCGACAAGGCCGCGATGGACCGCTCCGGTGCCGTGGCGCAGGGTCTGTCCGCAATCAATACCTACATGGGCGAGAACGATCCGTCGGAATACGTCCGCTACGTGCGCGGCGACCTGATGGGGATCGTGCGCGAGGACCTCGTGTACGACGTCGGGCGGCATGTCGACGACTCGGTGCACAACTTCGAGAAATGGGGCCTCCCGATCTGGAAGCAGTCCGGGGACGAGGGCAAGCGGCTGGTCGACGGCGGCAAGCCGGTCCGTACCGGACGCTGGCAGATCATGATCAACGGTGAATCCTACAAGTGGATCGTGGCCGAGGCCGCCAAGAAGGCCCTGGGCACCGAGAACATCGAGGAACACGTCTTCATCGTGCGCCTGATCACCGACAAGAACGATCCGAACCGGGTGGCCGGTGCGGCGGGCTTCAGCGTCCGCGAGAACCGGCTCTACGTCTACCGCTTCAAGTGCTGCCTGCTGGCCTGCGGCGGCGCCGTCAACGTGTTCCGCCCGCGGTCCGTGGGCGAGGGCCTCGGACGGGCATGGTACCCGGTATGGAACGCCGGATCCACCTACTCAATCGCGGCCGAGTGCGGCGCAGAGTTGACCATGATGGAAAACCGTTTCGTCCCCGCTCGTTTCAAGGACGGCTACGGCCCGGTGGGCGCTTGGTTCCTGTTGTTCAAGGCCAAGTCCATGAATGCGTTCGGCGAGGATTATCAGGCCAAGAACGCCGAGGATCTAAAGACCTACGGCTACGACGCCTACGCCAACGGCCCGAAGATGGGAACCTGCCTGCGCAACCACATGATGATGAAGGAGATGAAGGAAGGCCGCGGCCCGATCTTCATAGATACCCCTTCCGCAATGGCGCAACTGGCGGCAAGCATGACGCCGGAGGAGATCAAGCATCTCGAGGCCGAGGCCTGGGAAGACTTCCTCGACATGACCATCGCCCAGTGCGGTGTCTGGGCGGGCGAGAACATCGAGCCGGACAAGGAGATGTCCGAATTGATGCCGACCGAACCCTACCTGCTGGGTTCGCATGCCGGCTGCGCCGGAATCTGGGCGTCCGGCCCCGAGGACATCCCGGGAACTCCCGACCATTACCACTGGGGCTACAACCGGATGACCACCGTGTCCGGCCTGTTCACCGCGGGAGACGGCGTGGGTGCTTCCGGGCACAAGTTCTCCAGCGGCTCGCATTCCGAGGGACGGATCGCGGCCAAGGCGATGGTGCAGTACGTGCTCGACCACCCGGACCTCAAGCCCGAACTAGGGCGTTCGGTGGAGGATGTCGTGGAGGAGATCTACCGCCCGGTGCGCAACTTCCTTGAGCACAAGGACTACACCACGGCGATCGACATCAACCCGAACTACATCACGCCGAAGATGTTCCAGCTCCGTCTGCAGAAAGTCATGGACGAGTACGTGGCCGGGGTCTCGACCATGTACCAGACCAACAAGGTGATGCTGGAAATGGCCGAGAAGAAGCTGGAAATGCTGCGCGAGGACTCGCTGAAGATGCGTGCGAAGGACCTGCACGAACTTCTTCGGGCGTGGGAGAACTACCACCGCCTGATCACGGCGTTCGCGCACATGAAGCACATCAAGTTCCGCGAAGAGACCCGCTACCCGGGTTACTACTACCGGGCAGACTACATGGACATCGACGATGAGAACTGGAAATGTTTCGTCAACTCGAAGTTCGACCGGCTCACCGGGGAATGGACCCTGCGGAAAGTCCCGTATGTGCAGCTGATCAAGGTGTCCGAAGACGAGCCGGCCGGAATGTCCCGTCCCGGCAGCGCCTGCTGACGCCTGACTTCCTTCCCTTTTCCCTTTAAGCGACAATCCTCTCCATGGACATGCGACAGAACATCGTCGACAAGCTGCAGGCGCAGCTGACGCCGGCCTACCTCGATGTGCAGGATGAGAGCCATATGCACAACGTCCCGTCCGGCGCGCAGTCGCATTTCAAGGTAACGGTGGTGGCGGCGGAGTTTTCCGGACAGTCGCTGGTGAACCGGCATCGGCGGATCAACCGCATCCTGGCCGAGGAACTGGCCGGGCAGGTGCACGCCCTGGCCCTGCACACCCTGAGCGAGGAGGAGTGGCAGGCCGACCCGGATGTGCCGGACAGCCCGCCGTGTCGCGGTGGTTCGAAGGTTCAGCCCAAGGCGCCAGCCTGACGGAACCCGCTGACCGGCTCCAAAACCTCGATCTCACAGACCGCGCCCGGTTCCAGGGCGAACCAGTCGCCGCCGCGCAGTTCAATGGGGGCCTGGCCTTCCGCATGAATCCGCAGGCAGCCGTCGAACAGGACATACTCCTCGTACGTGACCGCCTTGCGCGCGGTCCGGCCGACCGGGGCGTTCCACTCCGGCCAGTCCTCCACCGCCCAGACGTCGAGTTTCCCGGGCGACACCCGCTGTTCGTACCGGATCATGGCTGGCCGAGCCTGGCAGGGTTTTGCGGCGGTTTTGGAGGGTGGGCCTCGAGATCTTCCAGCAGTTCGACTGCCAGCTTGTGGGTGATGCGGTCGTACGCATCCTTCGACGGCATCTTGACCGCACGGGTAAGCAGGTCGTGCGCCTGCCTATAGTTCGAGTCCCGGTCCAGCAACAGGATTCCATGCGCGTATCGGTAAAGCGTGGGCTTGTCTTGGGGCGCAAGTTCGAGGGCCCGTTCGAAGTGAGTGAGCGCATCCTTTTTGCTGGCGCCGTAGAGAATGCCCGCCATGACGCCTCCGGCGTGCCGGGCTTCCGCATGCCAGGATCCAAGGCTGAAATGAGCGGCGGCCATGTCCGGATCAAGGCGGAGCGCTTCTTCGAGCGCCTCGCGCACTTTTTCCGGATACCCTTTCTTGAATACTACTGAAAGATCAATGGTCTGCGTGTATCTCCCGAGAGCGTGTGCGAATTGAAGATGAGCACTCGGATTGCCCGGGTCTAGCCGAACTGCTTCCTCCGCCAGTCGCGTTGCCTGTTCGAACAGGGCCTGCTTCTCCTCGTCCTTTGCAAAGTGGTAGCCGTGGATTGCCAGGGATCGGGCTGCGAGGGCATAGCCTTCGGAGGTTTCGAGGGATTCGGCGAGTTCGGTCGCCTCGACGAACCGGCCTTCGTCAAGAGCGGCGCGTGCCGTTTCGATGGATTGCGCTCCTGCAGTCCCGGCCGACAGGATCGCGGACGCAACGGTCAGGCAGGTCAGGACAGGAGCCTGGTTCATTGAATGTTCCCGCCTTGTGGGGAGGCTTCGGCTTCGGCGCCGAGCGCCTGCTTCATCTGGGCTTCGGTCACGGGTAATTCCAGTGCGGCGCGGAAATCATAGCGCTCCCTGATCCGCCCGAACTGCACCCGGTGCTCGGGCTCCATGATGACCAGGGTCTGGATTTCGGGGTTTCTCTGGACCAGGGCGATCATGGACTCCAGGCTGCTGGTGCGGTCGCGGAAGTCGGACTGGAAGTTGAACTCACAGACGATGACGTCGGGAGGCTGTCGCTTGATGCTGGCCAGCGCCTTGCGCATGGAGGTGCAGATCTCGACCGAAAATCCCAGCTTTTGGTACAGCGGCGTGAAGTCAGGGTAGCCGCCCAGCTCGATGATGGCGAGCAGGCGGCGTGCACTCACGCGCTGTTTTCAGCCTGGGCTCCGGCCCCCGGGTGGGGCGCGATAGTCCCGGTGTGTACCCGGCCGTTGCCGGGTCCATGCTCGAGATACAGCTCAAGGTTCGCCCGGATGACGTCGAAAGCAATGGAGTCCCAGGGAATGTCTTCCGGTGTAACCAGTTCGGTTTGGGAGGATTCCGGCCCGGGCGCAGCCTTGCCGCCGGCCAGCGTCCCGCAGTACATCGCGTAGATCTGTGAAATATGCGGAAGGCTGTACATGGAGAACAGCTGGAGGTCCGAGATTTCCGCAGTGGCTTCTTCCATGCACTCGCGACGGGCGCATTCCTCGACGGTCTCGTGGTTTTCCATGAATCCGGCGGGGAGCGTCCATAGCCCGAGCTTGGGCTTGATGGCGCGCTTGCACAGCAGGATCTTGCCTTCCCACTCCAGGATGGCGCCTGCGACCATCAGGGGATTCTGGTAAATGATGTAGCCGCAGCGTCCGCACAGGTTGCGGCGTTTGGTGTCGCCGGGCGGAATCCGGTATTCGAGGCTGCCGGCGCCGCACTGTGGGCAGTAGAGGGGTTTGGCGTACATAAAGTCTCCCGTGTGTTACGTGTTGCCGGTGGCGATGGGACGTTCAGAGTCCCGAATCCATTCGCTCCAGGAGCCGACGTACAGTCGTCCCGGTTCCAGTCCTGCATGCGCCATGGCCAAGAGGTTGTGGCAGGCGGTCACGCCGGAGCCGCAGGAATGGCAGACCGGCCGTGCATCCTCGGCAAGCGCCGCGAATCGCTGGCGCAAGGCCTCGGGGGATTTGAAACACCCGTTTTCATCGAGATTTTCCTGGAAGGGTATGTTCCGGGAGCCGGGAATGTGCCCGCCCACGGCGTCAAGCGGTTCCTGTTGCCCGGAGAAACGCTCCGGCGCGCGCGCGTCGATGAGTTGGACCTGATCCTGGTTCAAGGCTTCCACTACGGCTTCGGTGGTCAGCCACAGATCGTCCCGCGCCGAAGCGGCATATTGGGCCTCCGACTCCGGCGGAGTGTCATCCGACACCGGACGGCCTTCGCGTGTCCACTTGGGCCAGCCGCCATTGAGCAAGGCGGCGGTCGGATGGCCGGCCCAGCGCAGCAGCCACCACATGCGCCCGGCAATGGCGCCGCCTGCATCATCGTAGACCACGACCTGCGAATCCGCCTGGATGCCCAAGGCCCCGAGCCGGGCTGCGAACGCGTCGATTGCCGGCAATGGGTGCCGGCCGCTGTTCTCGTCCGCATGGGAGGCCATGTCGTCGTCCAGATGGACGTAGCGTGCTCCGGGAATGTGGCTTTCCTGCCAAGCCGCCCGTCCGGCTTCCGGGTGCTTGAGGTTGAAGCGGCAATCCAGCACGACCAGGCCCGGCGTCCCCAGCAATTCCGCCAGCTGCTCCGTTTCGATCAGCGTGGAGTGCATGTTCCTATTCCTCGCGAACGCCCAGAAGATTTATGCGTAAAAATCAAAGGACGGTGAATTGCGCCCAATTATAGTCTTTGTTCCTCGCGGCTATGTGAAAGCGACAAAGATCGCCCTCACCGGGGCCGGAAGTCCTTCGATGGTGCGGGTCGAGTCCGCTGGGTCCAGCGCTTCCTGCAGCGAATGAAATGGCATCCAATCGGTGGTCTGCTGTTCTTCGAGCGTCGTGGCGGTACGGTCCACGCAGCGGGGCGACCGGAAGCCTGCCTCGTCCAGCAGGTGGAGGATGCGGTCGGGATGCAGCAGCGTCCAGACGTTGCGCATATTGGCGTAGCGCCCGTCGATGGGGAGCATGCCGGACGCCGGGGCCTCCTCGCTGATTAGCGCCTCGAGCACCAGTTCGCCGCCTGGCTCCAGAGACCGGCGGAGTCGTTGCAGGTGTTCCCGGGGGTCCCGCCGGTGGTGCAGCACGCCCATCGAGAAAACGCTGTCGAATGCGCTTGCGGGCAGGTCTTCGAACCGGGTCGGAATCATCCAGGCCGGGAGCTCGGGTGGAAGAAAGCGCGTCAAAGCGGCGAACTGCCAGTTCGCGAGCCAGTTCGAATCCACGCCCAGGGCGAGGCGGGCGCCGAGCCCGGCCATGCGCAGCAGGTAGTAGCCGTTGCCGCTCCCCACGTCCAGAATTCGGCGCCCCCGCAGGTCGGAGACATGCGGGAGGACGCGGTCCCATTTCATGAAACTCCGCCATTCGGGGTCGATGGAGACACCGTATACGGAGAAAGGCCCCTTGCGCCAGGGGGAAAGAGCCCGAAGCCCGGAGTCCAGGCGTACCCGCGATTCGGCATCCATCTCTTCCGGCGCGCCGATTTCCGGCCGGTCGGTGCTCAATTCGACATGCCGGGCCGTATGCCGGGGCAGGGCGAGGACGGTTTCCTGCCAGCGCGGAAAATCCCCGTGTTCGGGACAGGCCCACCGCTGCGCGGCGACCCCGAGCCACTCCTCCAGCCCACACGAGCGCAGGAGTCCGGTCAGGCCGGCTTCGCGTTCCGGCGTATGGCCAGCAGGGAGGTGAAGTGAAGGCATTGGAACCACGGGGTGATGGAATCGAACCCGGCCGCCGCCAGGCGTTCGCGATGGGCGGCCGACGAATCACGCACCAGCACCTGCTCCAGGGCGGTGCGCTTCTGGCTGATCTCCAGCTCGCTGTAGCCCTGGGCGCGCTTGAAGCTCTCGTACCGCTTCTGCATCAGGGCCTCCCCCGGGTCGTCGAACCGGACTTTTTCAGTCAAGATCAGCGCCCCGCCCGGGCGCAGGGCTTCGGCAATCCGCCGCAACAGCGGCAGGCGGTCTTCCGGGGGCAGGAACTGCAGGGTCAGGTTGAGCACGACCACATCGGCCGTTTCCAGCGCGACCTCCCGGATGTCGGCGCAGCGATACTGCACGGAAGAGTGGGGAACCCGGGTGCAGTGCGCGATCATGTCGGGCGACGAGTCGATGGCCAGGACCGGGTGCTCCGGGCCCATCCGTGCGCTCAGGGCGCGGGCCGCCGTGCCCAGGGAGCAGCCCAAGTCGTAGCAGGTCGCGCCCGCCTGTGCGTATTTCCCGCCCAGCACGGCGATGCCGTGGATCAGGCTGGCATAGCCCGGCACCGAGCGTTCGACCATGTCCTGGAAAACGTCGGCGACTTCCGCATCGAAGCGGAACTGCCCCGTGCCGCGGGGCGTGGCGTACAGTGAATCGGGAGCGTGCCCCGGGAATTCCGGCTCAGGCTCCTCCCGCGTCATACGGCGAAGGCGGGCAACTTGCGCGGGACCGTGATCTTTTTCAGGACCGCGTATTGCGGCAGCCCGTCCTTGAACGGGGGCGGGGCTTCGCCCCGGATCAGCGGAGCCAGGTAGGTCCGGCAACGCCCGGTGATGCGGAAGCCGTCCCGGCTGATGTAGCTGCGCGGCATCATCCGCTCGCGGTTGGCCACCCGGGACAGGGCGACCTGCCCGATCTTCCAGCGATACGGGCGGTCGGAAGTCCGCACGATGGTCGGCATGACCGCGGTGTGCCCGGCCAGGGCGAAGCGGACCGCCGCGCGCCCGACCGCATAGGCCTGGTCCAGATCGGTCTTCGAGGCGATGTGACGGGCCGAACGCTGCAGGTAGTCGGCCACCGCCCAGTGGTACTTGTAGCCCAATTTCTCCTTGACCATTTGCGCGAGGATCACGGCGTTTCCGCCGAGTTGCGCGTGCCCGAACACGTCCCGGGTGCCGGTCTCGGCCAGGAATTTCCCGTCCTTGGTGCGCACGCCTTCGGAGGCGACGATGGTGCAGTACCCGAAGCGCTTCACGCAGTCGTCGACCCGGGCCAGGAAGACCTTGCGGTCGAACGGGATCTCGGGGAACAGGATCAGGTGCGGCGGTTCGGAAGGGTGTTGCGAAGCCAGTCCGCCGGAAGCGGCGATCCAGCCCGCGTGGCGCCCCATCACCTCCAGGATGAACACCTTGGTCGAGGTGGCTGCCATGCAGGCGACGTCCAGTCCCGCTTCGCGGATCGAGGTGGCGACGTACTTCGCGACCGACCCGAAGCCGGGGCAGTTATCGGTGACCGGCAGGTCGTTGTCGACGGTCTTCGGGATGCCGATGCACCGGATCGGGTAGCCGAGCCGGCTGGCGAGCTGGGAGACCTTCCAGGCGGTGTCCTGCGAGTCGCCGCCGCCGTTGTAGAAGAAATAACCGATGTCGTGCGCGCTGAACACCTCGATCAGGCGTTCGTATTGGGCGCGGTTTTCCTCCAGGCCCTTGAGCTTGTAGCGGCAGGTGCCGAACGCGGCGCCGGGGGTATGGCGCAGGGCGGCGATGGTGCGGGCGGTTTCGCGGTTGGTGTCGATCAGGTCCTCGGTCAGCGCCCCGAGGATGCCGTTGCGCCCGGCGTAGACTCGTCCGATGCGCGAGCGGTTCGCCCGGGCCGTTTCGATCACGCCGCAGGCCGAGGCGTTGATGACGGAGGTCGGTCCGCCGGATTGGGCATAGAAGGCGTTGCGGCGAGTGGTCATGGCAGGGTACGGTCCGTTACAGTTGGCGCAGCTCGTCCGACACGGCCATCGGCGACGGGTAGAACATGACGATCCAGTAGGAGGAGATGATGAAGGTAAACAGGACGGTGGTCTGGATGATGTAGGAGGCATCCTGGCTGATGACGCCGCCGGACAATGCCAGCACCGCGATCAGCAGCGAGAACTCACTGGCGTTCGCCAGGCGTACGCCGACTTCGTGGGCGCGTCCCGGCTTCTCTCCCGCCCGGCGCAGCAGGATGCGGAACAGCCAGGGTTTGCTGGTCATCACGAAGGCGGTCAGCAACACGGCCGGGATCAGCACGTCCATCAGGACCTGCCAGTTGTATCCGGCGCCGACGGCAAAGAAGAAGATCACCAGGAAGAAGTCGCGCAGGGGCTTGAGCACCTCCGCCACGAATTTCGCGATCGGGCTCGAGGCCACCGCGACCCCGGCGATGAATGCCCCGGTCTCCGCCGACAGGCCGAGCACGGCGGCGAGTTCCGCCACGCCCAGGCACCAGCCGATGACCAGCAGGAAGATGTACTCCTGGATCTGGTCGAAACGGGCGAACAACGGCGTGAGCACGTAACGCTGGAACAGCAGCGCGAACCCGGCGAGCAGGGGCAGGCTCAGCAACACGAAGAGGATCTCCATGGTGCCGGAGGTGGCAGCGGCTCCCGCTCCCGGGGATTGCAGTTCGATCAGAATCAGGATGATGATGGCGAGCAGATCCTGCAGCAGCAGGATGCTGATCATCAACTCGCCCGTGATCTGGTGGTGCAGGACGGTGGTCGGAAGCAACTTCAGGCCGATGATGGTGCTGGAGAACATCATGGCCGCACCGATGAAGGCCGCATCGAGCAGTGAATAGCCGAGCGCGTAGCAGATCGCGCCGCTACCCACCGCGAAGAATCCGGAGGTGATGCCGGTGATGACGGCGGTCTTGCGGAACAGGTGCAGCAGCTTCTGCGGTTCCAGGTTGAGACCCAGCAGGAACAGCAGGAACATGATGCCGATGTGCGACACGTTCTCGACCATCTGCGTGTCCGCCACCAGGCCAGCGCCGAACGGCCCGACGATCAGGCCCAGCACGATGTACGCGATCAGCATCGTCTGGCGCGCAAACAGGGAGAAAGTGGCCAGAACGGCCGCGCCCGTGAAGATCAGGAAGATGGTGAAGACGACGTCGGTAGTCAAGGATTTTCTCCCTTGCCACAGGGCGATTGCATTTTAGCAGTAGGGAAGAGGGGGGCGACGACCGTCGGGGTATGATTGTTTGCGGGACAGAAATAACCTTACCTGGCTTGTCGACGATGATGCGACTGAAACGGAAGTTCTACTCCGGGAAAAACTACAGGCGGGCCTGTTCGGTCGAGGAATTGCGGGAAGTCGCGTACCGGCGCACGCCGTACTTCGCAATGGAGTACGTCGAGGGGGGATCGGAGGACGAGATCGCCCTCGCGCGCAACCGGGAAGTCCTTCGCTCCATCCGTTTCGTGCCGAACGTGTTGATCGACACCGCCGACCGTCACCAGCGGGTCAACCTGTTCGGTCGGGAGTCCGACTCTCCCCTCGCCATCTGCCCCACCGGGCTCAACGGCATGTTGTGCAGCGATGCGGACGTGGCCTTGGCGCGGGCGGCGGAGAAGCACGGGATCCCGTTTTGCTTGGGGACGCTTTCGACCACCCGCCTGGAGCGGGTCGCGCAGGAGGCTCACGGGCGCCTGTGGATGCAGTTGTACGCCATGACCCGGCGCGAGATCACGCAGGACATCCTGAGCCGTGCGGAAGAGGCGGGTTACGAGGCCCTGGTCTTCACCGTCGACTCCAACGTTTTCGGGAACCGGGAATGGGACCGCCGCAGCTACCGCGCACCGGCGAAACTGACCCTGCGCAACATGCTGGATGTCGTGCAGCACCCCCGCTGGGCATGGGACGTGCTCGTCCCGCACGGCATTCCCCGCTTCGAGAACATTGCCGACTTCATGCCGCCGGAAGCGAAGAGCGCGGATGCGGGGGTGGCGATCGTGACGAAATTGTTCGCGCCCGACATCACCTGGAAAGACGTGGAGTGGCTGCGCGGACAATGGCCACGGAAACTCATCGTCAAGGGCATCCTGTCCCCCGCGGATGCGATCCGTGCTGCCGAGGCCGGTTGCGACGGCCTCGTTGTCAGCAACCACGGCGGGAGGCAGCTGGATGGCAGCATCTCGTCCATCGAGGCGCTTCCCGGCATCGCGGCGGCGGTGGGCGAAAAGATGGCGGTTCTTATAGATAGCGGCTTCCGGCGTGGTACGGACGTCGTGAAGGCGCTGGCGCTGGGCGCGGATGCGGTCATGGTGGGACGCGCCACGCTGTTTGGCCTGGCGGCCGGCGGCGAGGCCGGAGCCGGCTACGCGCTGTCGACTCTGGCTGAGGAGATCGATCGCACGTTGGGTCAGTTGGGGTGCTGCTCGATCTCCGAACTCGGCCCCCATCTCCTGAGATGCCCGTTCGAGGTGTGAGGGGCAAAATGCGTGTCGACCCCGAAAGCGGGCGCCTGCATGGGGCGCGGCAGGTGGATTCGCCGAACCGCGACGCCCGCCCGGAGGGGTGCGGTTTCGATCTGGTGGTGATCCACGGCATCAGTCTCCCGCCGGGAGAATTTGGCGGTGACGGCATCGAGCGCTTGTTCACGAACACTCTGGTCCCGGACGCCCATCCGTATTTCCGACAGATCGAAGGGCTGCGCGTGTCGGCGCACCTGCTAATTCGCCGCGACGGGGAGGTGGTGCAGTTCGTGCCGTTCCACGAACGTGCCTGGCACGCCGGGGAATCCCGCTTTGAAGGGCGGGAGCGGTGCAACGATTTTTCAGTCGGAATCGAGTTGGAGGGAACCGACGACCAGCCGTATGAAGCGGTGCAGGTGGGGCGATTGGTCGAGGTGGTTCGAGCCTTGCTCGCGGCATACCCCGGACTGAGCCCGGAGCGGGTGGTGGGGCACAGCGACATCGCGCCGGGGCGCAAGACCGACCCGGGGCCGCACTTCGACTGGGAGGGCTTCCGGGAGTCGCTGGAAGATCCGCAGGATTAGCCGGTGCGCGGTTTCAGCTGCAGCGAGACGGAATTGATGCAATAGCGCAAGCCGCCGGGGGCCGGGCCGTCCGGGAAGACATGGCCCAGGTGCGCGTCGCAGTGCGCACACAGGACTTCGGTTCGGATCATGCCGTGGCTGGAGTCGCTATTCTCCTCCAGGCATTGCGTGTCGACCGCCCGGGTGAAGCTGGGCCAGCCCGTTCCGGAGTCGAACTTGTCCTGCGCGTCGAACAGGGGCTGCCCGCAGCAGACACAGAGGTATACGCCGTCTTCCTTGCAGTCCCAGTAGCCTCCCCGGAAGGGAGGTTCGGTGCCCTTGCGGCGGCACACGGCGAACTGCTCGGCGCTCAGTTTCGCCCGCCACTCGGCCTCGCTGCGCTGCAATTTTTCCATTCAAACACTATACCGGATGCCTGCCATCTTGCGGTACAATGTCGCCTATCCTGACCTACGCACTGAGAGAGGAGAATACTATGAGTGGATGGGCCTGGATGGCGATAGGCGCCACCGTCCTTGCCGTGGTGATCATGCAGATCGCCATGCGCATCAAGTAATCCGGCTGAGATTCAGTCACCCTCAGAAAGGGCGTGGCGACACGTCCTTTCCAACATCGTTTTCGTGAGACCTCCCGGGCGGTCATGCCTCTGAGTACATCTCTTTTCCAGCAACGCCTCGAAGCATGGCGCGGGTCGCCCGAACGCCAGGCTTTCCGGGACATCCGGATCGGGCTTGAGCGGGAAGCCCTGCGCGTGGACGAAGAGGCGGCCCTGAGCGGGAAGCCTCATCCCGAGGCCCTGGGCTCGCCGCTGACCCACCCCCACATCACGACGGACTACTCGGAGGTGATGATCGAACTGGTCACGCCCCCGGGCACCCTGGAGGCGTCCTATGCATTTCTGTCCGACCTGCATCGTTACGTCTACGATCACTTGGGCTCCGAGCGGCTATGGTGCGGGAGCATGCCCTGCGTGATCGCCGGAGATCCGGATATCCCGCTGGCGTATTACGGGGAGTCCAACCCCGGGCGCATGAAGACCATCTACCGGCGCGGCCTGGGCCACCGGTACACCCGCTCGATGCAGGTGATTTCGGGCGTGCACTTCAACTGCTCGATGCCAGAGGAATTCTGGCGGCAGGAATTCGGCGGGCCGCCGGACCCGGACGGGATCTCCGAGCGCTATTTCGACGCCCTGCGCAACCTGCTGCGGTTCGGCTGGCTCATCGCGTACCTGTTCGGCGCTTCGCCCGCGATCTGCCGGTCCTTCGTCCTCCAGAAGCACGAGAGCTTCGAAATGTTCACCCCGGGCACCTACTACGGCCCCTACGCGACCTCGTTGCGCCAGGGCAGCATCGGCTACCAGAACAGCCAGGAAACCAGCACCGGCGTGCATGCCGACTACAACAGTCGGGCGGGCTACATCGAATGCCTGCGGGAAGCCACCGCCACGCCTTGTCCTCAGTACCGGGATATCGGCGTCCGGCACGACGGGGAGTACCGGCAACTGAATGCCAACCAGCTGCAGATCGAAAACGAATACTACAGCCCGGTCCGCCCCAAGTGCGTGCCGCAGGGCAATGAGAAGCCGACGCGCGGCTTGCAGCAGAGGGGCGTGGAATATCTCGAACTGCGGTCTCTGGACATCGACCCGTTCGAGCCCTGCGGTATCGAACCGGCCACGATGCGCTTCCTGACCGCCCTGGTGGTGTATTGTTTACTGGACGACAGCCCCGAGATGTCCATGACGGAACAGGCCGAAGCCGACGACAACATGCAGCAGGTCGCGCACCGCGGACGGGATTCGGAGGTGACCCTGCGGCGCGGGGAGGAGGTTTCCCTGCGGGACTGGGCGGGCGAGTTGCTGGCGGACATTCGGTCGGTCTGCGACCTCTTGGACGAGGCTTATGGACAGACGGCGTTCCGGCAGGCCTGGGAGGTGCAGGCGGCCAAGGTGCGGAATCCGGAGCAGACGCCGTCAGGGCGCATGGTGGCCGAGATGCGCGAATCCGGGGACGCCTACGTGGAATGGGTGCTGCAGCGCTCGCAGCAACACCGGGAGTTCTTCAGGGCCCGGGCGCCCGAGCCGGAACTGCGCGCCTGCTTCGACCGGGTCGCCGAGCAGTCCCGGTTGCAACAGCAGGCCATCGAGGATGAAGAACGGGAGTCGCCCGTCTCCTTCGAAGACTACCTGGCGGCCTACGAGGCGCAGGCATGAGCTACCGCGTCCTGGACCCGCGGAACCTGCGGATCGACCAGGTCGATCTGGACGCGCAGCGGGCCGTGCTGCATTTCCAAGAGTCGAACATTGAGAAGATCATGGACAATGCCGATCAGCGCACCCTTTGGACACAAGCCGGAGCCATCGAGATGTGGACCCCGAAACTTTCGGCCGACCTGCCGGCCCCGCCATTCCTGATCACGCATACGGACGTGGAGGATGGCCTGTACACCCAGCGCGACATGATGCGTATCCCGTTGGACGTCTCGGGTGAGATCGTGCTGTCCTTGTGGTTCGAGGGACAGGACGAACCGCTGCGCATGGAAGGTTCCCGGATGTGCCTGCACCTGGAAGGTGACCCCAGTTACGTGCGGCACGTGGATTAGGAGCAATCATGCAATTTCTCGGCTGCGTGTCCGCTCTGTTCTGGGGGGCGTCCTGCATGATGATCGGCGCCTGGCTGTTCGGCGGATGGGGCATTATTCTGGGCGCGGCGGTCGCGGTGCTTACGATGGGCAGGACGCGGGGCATGTTCGGGCCGGCCGGCGCGAACGGCATGTGGGGCGACAGCGACGAACTGATCCAGAGGCGGCAGGTCTTCTCGCGCATCGTGTTCCTGATGGGCGGGCACATCGCCCAGGCGGACGGCCGGGTGACGGAACAGGAGATCCGGTGCGCCGAGGAGGTCATGGAAGAGTTCGGCCTGAACCCGGAACAGCGCGGTCATGCCATGCATTTCTTCAACCTCGGGACCCGGCCGGGATTCGACCTGGGCGGCAGCCTGCAGGAACTGACGCATGCCTGCCGGAGCGAACCCTCGCTGATTCTGACCTTCGTCGAGATTCAGATCGCGATGGCCTGCGCGGACGGGGAGCTCTCCCCGTCGGAGGAGCAGATCCTCCATGCCTGCTGCCATGCGCTGGGATTCTCCGAGAGCCGGATGCGGACGATCATCGATCAGTTCCTCGGGCATGCCCGGCGCGCCGGTCCAGAGCCGGACGCCGGCAAAAACCTGGACTGGGCCTACGGGGCGCTGGAGATTGAGCCCTCGGCTTCGATGGAGGAGGTGCAGCGCGCCTATGCCCGTAAAATGAAAGACTTCCACCCGGACAAACTGGCATCCAAGGGGCTGCCGAAGGAATTCATGGAATTCGCCACAGAACGGACCAAGCAGTTCACCAAGGCGTACCAGACGATCAAGAAAGCGAAGAAGGCGGCAGGATGAGGCTGGTGACCATCGAGTACGAGGCCCGGACCGGGCTCGGCGTGCAGCAAGAGGACTTGGTCTTTCTCCCGACCTTGCACGACGCGTCGCTGCCGGCGTCCATGCTGGACTTGATCGAAGGGGGAGAGGCGGCACTGCAGGCCGTGCGTGCGGCGTTCGAGGCCGCGCCGGCGGAAGCGTTCGTCCCGGCCGACCAGACCGAACTGCGGGCGCCAATCCCGCGCCCGCGGCAGAACATCATGTGCATGGGGCTCAACTATGCGGACCATGTCGAAGAGGCTTCCGCTTCGCTCGGGCGCGACCCGAACCTGCCGAAGTACCCGATCGTGTTCACCAAGGCGGCGAACAGCGTCAACGACCCGTTCGGGGAGATTCCCTACGATTCCGAAGTGTCGGACAAGCTGGACTGGGAGGTCGAGCTGGGCGTGATCATCGGGCGGGCCGGGCGCGGCATCCCGGAGACGGAAGCCTACGACCATGTCTTCGGCTACACCGTGATCAACGACGTCTCGGCGCGCGAGCTGCAACGCCGGCACAAGCAGTTCTTCATCGGCAAGAGCCTCAGCGGTTTCTGCCCCATGGGCCCGTGCATCGTGACGGCCGACGAGATCGAGGATCCGCACGACCTGGAGTTGTGGTGCCGGGTCAACGGCGCGGAGAAGCAGCACTCCAATACCAGCTACCAGATTTTCAGCATTGCACAGCAGATCGCGGCCCTGTCACGCGGCATGTGGCTGGAGCCGGGAGACATCCTGGCGACCGGCACGCCGAGCGGCGTCGGCTTCGCGCGCACGCCACCGGAATACCTGCAGCCGGGCGACGTGGTGGAATGCGAGGTGGAACGGATCGGCGCGATCCGAAACCGGGTGGTGGGGCGCTAGAGCCCCGGGCGAATTACCAGTAGCTTTCGGTCGTGATCTGTCCCGGCGTGCTGCGCCGGTTCCGGGCCATTCCCATCGTCTTCAGCAGGGCCGAAGTGTCTTGGACCATCTGCGGGTTGCCGCACAGCATGACCTGGGCCCGTGCGGGGTCGAAATCCATGCCGGCATGCTCGGCCAGCCTCCCGTCCTCGATCGCGGCGGGAATGCGCCCGTGCAGCGCGTCGGGGTCGTCTTCCCGGCTGACGAAGGGAACATAGACGAACTGGTCCGGGTGCTGGCTCAGGTGTTGCTGGAGGGTGTCCTGATAGGTCAGTTCGCGGGTATAGCGCACGGCGTGCACCAGCGCGATCTTGCGATGGCGGGCCCAGGGGCCGGGGGTGCCGAGGATGGACAGGTAGGGGCCGAGGCCGGTCCCGGTGGCCAGCAGCCACAGGTATTCGCTCCCCGGAACTTCGTCCAGCACGAAGAACCCGACGCCCTGCGAGGAGACCCAGATCCGGTCTCCGGGCGCGAGGGATTCCAGGCGCGAAGACAGCGGGCCTTCCGGCACGATGATGGAGTAGAACTCGAGGTTCTCGGCATCCGGAGGATTAACGAAAGAGTAGGGACGGGCGATCCGTTCTCCGTCGATGTCGAGCGCGAGACGGCCGAACTGTCCGGCCGTGAACCGGACCTCCGGCGCCCGGATGTGCAGGGAATAAAGCTGGTCGGTCCAATGCTGGTTCTCGACGACGGTGCCTTCAAGCCACTCGGTTGCCATGTCCGCCTCCGAATCAGCAGCAGATCAGCACGCAGTCCCCGTCGACGCGGATCGGGTAGGTGCGCAAAGGTTCTTCGGCCGGTTCCTCGATGGGTTGTCCCGTACGGACGTTGAAGCGGCTGCCGTGCAGGGTGCATTTGACCAACTCCCCGTCTAGGCAGCCGAGCGACAAGGACGAATCCTCGTGGGTGCAGGTATCGTCGCAGGCGTAAATGGTCCCGCCGACATTCGCCAGCAGGATCTGGTGCTGCTGATGCTGGATGCGGAGGGTCTGTCCTGCCGGGATTTCCGATACGGTGGCGACTGGTACGAAGGAATTTGACATAAAATGCTCGATTAACCCTGTAATTATAGGGGCTTCCGGATTTGGTGTGGAATCCCCATGATAGAGTATGCCTATCATGCACCGGGCCTCCCGCTACCGCCTGTATCCAAACCAGACGCAGGAGCGGCAGTTCGCGCGGCTGTGCGGGGCCGGTCGGTTCGTCTACAACGAGTTGCTGGCCGACCAGATCCGGGAATACGGGCGTTTCGAGGCCGGCGAGGCGGAGAAGCCGGGGTGTTCCGAGTTTGATTTCGGGAAGCGGTATGTCCGCCTGAAGGCGAAAGAAGGCAATGAATGGCTGCGGGAGTTCTCAGCCACCGTCGTGCGCAGCACGGGCGCGTTTCCCCTGGGGGCGGCGTTCTCTCATTTCTCCCGGCGGATCCGGGAGGGCAAGTGCGGCAAGCAGGCCGGATACCCCCGCTTCAAGGCCAAGGGCAGAAGCCGGGAGTCATTCACGATCCCGGAGGACGTAAAGATCCAAAGCAAGCGGCTTTGGGTGCCGAAGGTCGGCTGGATCCGAATGAACCGCAAGGCGGCATCGCGCACGCGGGGAGCGGATCCCTGGGACGGCGGCGAGGCCAAGGCTGCGGCGGTGTACCGGGAGCTGGACAAGTGGTACGTGTCGGTGCTGTGGGAAGTACCGGACCCGGACTGGCGCTGGCACGGCGGGGTCTGCGGGGTCGACCGCAACTCCGAGAACCTCGCGGCTTCATGGAGCGGGGAGACGAAGCTCATCCGGATCCCGTATGAGCGGATCCTGAAGTACGAGGCGCGGGCCCGGCACTACCAGTGGCGGGCAAGCCGCCGGAAGTGGACCGAACTGAAGAACGACGCCGGAGAGCCGGTGCGCACGAAGTCGGGCAAGCTGGTGCGGGAGCCCACGAAGCGCCGGCGGCGGCTGCAGCAGCGCGCGGCGAAGGCGAAGCGCAAGGCGGCGGAGATCCGGAAGGACTTCAGCCATCAGGCCTCGGCGGACCTGGCGCGGCGGTTCGGGCACCTCGTGCTGGAGGAGCTTGACGTGCAGGCGATGCGTCGCTCGGCGCGAGGCACGAAGGAGAAGCCGGGGCGTTGCGTGAAGGCGAAGGCGGCGCTGAACCGGAAGATGGCGCAGTCCTCCTGCATGGGGATGGTGGACCGCTTTCTCCAATACAAGGCGATGGACATGATCCGGGTGCCGGCGCGGAACACCAGCCGGGCGTGCGCGGAGTGCGGGCACGTGGACGCGGACAACCGGAAGGAGCAGGCGCGTTTCGAATGCCTGGCCTGCGGGCACACGGACAACGCGGACGCGAATGCCGCACGGAACATCCTGAACCTGGGATTAAACAGGCTTCTGGCCGGAGGCGCTCCGGTGACGGGACGGGGAGGGGACAACGAAGCGGAAGCATTCTTCATGGAATGCCTAGCGGAGACCGCCAGTGATCCGTCAACGATGTCGTGGAATTACCGGGGTTCACCCCCCGATTTCCACATGGAATCCTGAAGCGCCTAATTATAACTTTTCGCCGGGGCGGAGAAACGCGTCATGGACTATCTGGAACGGATTCGACAGGCCCGGGTCTACGAGGTGGCGGAGCGTACGCCCCTGCAGCGGGCGCCGCAGCTGACGGAGCGGCTGGGCTGCGAGATCTGGCTCAAGCGCGAGGACCTGCAACGCACGTTTTCGTTCAAGTTGCGTGGCGCCTACAACAAGATTTCCGGGCTGGACGAACAGCAGCGCGCCCGCGGCGTAATCGCCGTCTCGGCGGGCAACCATGCCCAGGGGGTGGCGCTGGCGGCCTCCAAGCTGGATCTGGACGCCGTGATCGTGATGCCGCGCACCACGCCGCCGATCAAGGTCAATGCGGTGCGTGCCCTGGGAGGCCACATCGTGCTGGAAGGGGACGACTACGATGCGGCGAGCCGCTACGCCCTGCAGAAAGCCGAGGACGAGCAGCGGATTTTCGTGCATCCATACGACGACCCGGACGTGATTGCCGGACAGGGGACCATTGCACTCGAGATCTGCGAGCAGTGCGCGGACCTGCCGGATGCGGTGTTCATTCCAGTCGGCGGAGGTGGATTGCTGGCCGGGATGGGAACCTGGCTTCGCCATGCAGCTCCGAACACGCGCGTGATCGGGGTGGAGCCGGAGGATGCACCATCGATGGCGCGGGCGCTGGAAGCCGATGAGCGCGTCTGCCTGAAGCAGGTCGGCCTGTTCGCGGACGGCGCGGCCGTGCGGCAGGTCGGCGAGGAGACGTTCCGGCTGGCGCGGAAATGCGTGGACGAAGTGATCCTGGTGAGCATCGACGAAATCTGCGCAGCGATCAAGGACATCTTCGAGGAGACCCGGGTTCTGGTGGAACCGGCAGGCGCGCTGGCGGTGGCCGGCATCAAGCGCCACGTGCAGACCCATGCGGTCCAGGGCCAGACGCTGGTCGCGATCAACAGCGGCGCCAACATCAATTTTGACCGTCTGCGGCATGTTTCGGAACGGTCCGAACTCGGCGAGGGCCACGAAGGCATCTTCGCGGTGACCATCCCGGAGGAGCCTGGCAGCTTCCGGAGATTCTGTGAAGCGGTGGGCGACCACAGCATCAGCGAGTTCAACTACCGCTATGCGGATTCTCAGGGCGCCCAGATCTTCGTCGGCATCAAGTTCCGCGACGCGGGAGCCGAAAAGCCGGAATGGGTGGCGCATCTGCGCGAATGCGGCTACGGCGTGCAGGACCTGAGCGACAACGAGACCGCCAAGCTGCACCTGCGCTACCTGGTCGGCGGGCACACCGGCAGCGATCGGCGCGAGATCCTGTACCGGTTCGAGTTCCCGGAACGCCCCGGAGCATTGCTGAATTTCCTGTCCAGCATGGGGCAGAACTGGAACATCAGCCTGTTCCACTACCGGAATCACGGCTCCGCCTACGGCCGGGTGCTGGTGGGCATGCAGGTGCCGGAAGACGAGATGGATGAACTGCGGGCATTCCTCGAGACGCTGGGCTACCAATATTACGAAGAGACGGCGAATGCCGCCTGTAAAACTTTTCTAGGACGGATGGGGCGCGGTGCCTGAGAGGGCTGACCGCAACCGGTTTTCAGTGAGTTGAGCCCGTGAGGGCGGAGGGCCGAACCGCCGAAGCGGCTCGGCTCGTCCTGCTTATCTTTTCTTCTTCGCCGTCTTGCGCTTGGCGACTTTCTTTTTCGCCACCTTCCGCTTCACAGCCTTCTTCTTGGCGACTTTCTTTTTCGCCACTTTCCGTTTCACGACTTTCTTCTTGGCGACCTTCTTTTTCGCCACTTTCCGTTTCACGGCTTTCTTCTTGGCGACCTTCTTTTTCGCCACTTTCCGCTTCACGGCTTTCTTCTTGGCGACCTTCTTCTTCGCCACTTTCCGCTTCACGGCTTTTTTCTTGGCGACCTTCTTCTTCGCCACCTTCCGCTTCACGGCTTTCTTTCTGGCGACTTTCTTTTTCGCCACCTTCCGCTTAGCGGTCTTTGCCGGAGCCTTTCTCTTTACCGCTTTCCGTTTGGGAGCGCGTTTTGCCGCACTGGCCTTTTTCTTGGCCGTGCTGCGCTTTTTGCTCGTTGAACGTTTGACAGCCACGTTTTCCTCCAGTTGAGTTACGAGAGATACAGGGAAAACGCTGGAAAGTGGCATGCCTGATTCTTCGATACAGGATTAGCCTTCCAACGTGTTTTATGACACAAGCCGGCATCTGGATTGAGACTGCCGTTTTGCGTGAAACGGTGCATGAGCACCGAGGAGAATGTCTGCAGGGAGGGGAAGTGCGCTCCGCCTGCCGTGGACCAGGATGTGACCCTGAACCGAAAGTTCAAGTGGGTCCCTAGGAAATGCCGCAGGCTTCCCGGACGAATCCGGTCGTGCACAAAGGCATTAACGCATCGGGTCCCGATCAATTGGAATAGGTTCACGGGTGTGCCTGGTGTAACAGGCGAAGGCACTATTTCGAAAGAGTTCATGGGGGTTCCGGCCATCATGCCAGGTTTGCTTCCTCGACCTGGTCCAGCGTCTTCTGGACTCGTGCCGACAGCGCGTCGATGCGTTGCCGCAGGTCGTCCGGCGCTTCTTGCGACAGGCGCAGGCAGTCGTGGCTCAAGTTCAGTGCGGTGACGACCGCGATGCGGTCCATGCTGGCGTTGGCGTCGATGTCGTGGACTTTCTGCATCTGGGCCTTCAGATGCGTGATGGCCTCGTCGAGGGATTTGCGCTGGGCGGGGGGGCAAGAGACTTCGTAGGTCTTCTTGAAAAGACGAAAGCCGACCTGTTGGGTTTCCGTGCTCATTGGATTCCGGTGTACGGTTTGAGCTGCGTCAGCACCTGTTCGACGGCGCTGGAGGCTTGACGGTTTTTGCGGCGCCAGTCGCGCTGCTGCTCCTGCATCTGGTCGCAACGTTTGATGAGAACCTGGTTGGCGCTGACGAGGCGTTCGCACAGTGTGGCCAATGCGTCGACCTGTTGTTCGAGCGCGGTTAGCGCGGCTTCGGCTGATGGCTTGTTCGAGTCCACATTAGACATGATTTCCCCCGGTGTTCATGAGTATAACAAATATTTAACGGGAGCCTTTTGCGGATTTGTGGAAACCCGGCAACAGAAAAAAACCGCACGGCGGGAACCTGTGTGGTGGGCCTGAATGTTTGAATGGCGCGCTTCCCTGCGGGCCATGGAAACCGGGTTATCCCTGCAGTGCCGCCAGCGCTGCCGCGTAGTCCGGCTCGTCTCCGATCTCGGGCACCAGTTCGGTGTATACGACCTTGTTGCTGCTGTCCAGCACCACCACCGCGCGCGCGGTGATTCCGGCCAGGGGGCCTTCGGCGATCAGGACGCCGTAGTCGCGTGCGAAGTCCCGGTTGCGCATCATCGACAGGGTGACCAAGCGGTCGGCGCCCTGGTCGGTGCAGAAGCGGGTCATGGCGAAGGGCAGGTCCGAGGAGACCACCAGAACCACCGACTTGCCGTCGAGTTTCTGGGCTTCCTGGTTGAACTGGATAGAAGACTTTGCGCAGACCGGGGTGTCGAGGCTGGGCAGGATCGAGATCAGCTTGCGAGCATCACCGAACGTGCTGAGGGTGGCTTCATTGAGGTCGCGGTCGACCAGTGTGAAATCCGGGGCGGTACTGCCGATCTCCGGCAGGGTACCTTCCAGATTGAATTCGCTGCCGTGCAGGGTGACGGTCACCATGAAATTCTCCTTGGGGCGTTTCGAGCCGACAGATTCTACCCGCTTTTGGACGCATTGTAGAATGAGCGCAAATTCGAAGTGGGACGAATCGGTTGAGCCGACACAGCCTTTTTACCTCCGAAGCGGTCTCCCGGGGGCACCCGGACAAGGTGTGCGACCAGATCTCGGACGCGGTGCTGGACGAAGCACTGGCGCGGGACATCAATGCACGGGTGGCCGTGGAGACCCTGGTCAAGGATCAGCAGGTGATTCTGGCGGGCGAGCTGTCGCTGGCCCCGGGCAAGAAACTAGATGACGCGGACTACGACCGGATCGCCCGGGCCGCGATCGCGGACATCGGATACACCGAAGACCTTGAAGTCGGATTCGACTCGACCCACTGTGAGATCACGACGCACATCGGCATGCAGTCCTCCGACATCGGACAGGGCGTGGATGCCGAAGAGCAGGGCGCGGGGGACCAGGGCATCATTTTCGGCTATGCCTGCGACGACACGGAGACCTGGATGCCGGCCCCGATCCATTACGCGCACGAACTGATGCGCCGGCACGAGGAAGTCTACAAGGGAGAAGGGAAAGGCGTCATACGCCCGGATGCCAAAAGCCAGGTCACGTTCCGCTACGATGGAGACGGGCGCCCGGCGGAAGTCGGCACGGTCGTGCTTTCTACCCAGCACAGCGAGGAGTATTCGCCGCCGGAGAAGCAAAAAGAACTGCACGAATTCGTGCGCGAGCGGATCATCCACCCGGTGATTCCCTCGGAGCTGCGCGCGGATGACTTCGAGGTGCTCATCAACCCCACCGGAAAGTTCGAGATCGGAGGCCCGGTCGGAGACTGCGGCGTCACCGGCCGCAAGATCATCGTCGACACCTATGGCGGCATGGCCCGCCACGGTGGCGGGGCGTTTTCCGGCAAGGACCCGTCCAAGGTGGACCGCTCGGCGGCCTACGCCGCGCGCTACGTGGCCCGGCACGTGGTCGGCGGCGGTTTCGCCCGGCGCTGCGAGGTGCAGCTGGCCTATGCGATCGGATGGCCCCGCCCGGTGTCGATCCGGGTGGATACGTTCGGAACCGGGACCATCCCGGAAGAACGCCTGAATGAAGTGCTGACGGCGGGAGAGGTTTTCAACCTGTCGCCCGGCGGAATCGTTAAAATGCTCGGGTTGCTGGACGAAGCCCGCGGCTTTCGCTACCAGGACACGGCCAGGCACGGGCACTTTGGATACCCGGACGGGGTGTTTCCGTGGGAAAATCTGGATCGGCTGGACCAACTGCGCAAAGCGCTGGGAGAATAACGTCATGACCGAGCCTGCCGCTCAAATCCGCCCGGACTACGAGGTCGCCGACCTGAGCCTGGCGGCTTGGGGCCATCGCGAGATCGCGATCGCCCGCACCGAGATGCCGGGGCTGGTCGCGCTGGGCAAGAAATACCAGTCCGAGCAGCCGCTGGCGGGTGCCCGTATCGCGGGCTGCCTGCACATGACGATCCAGACGGCGGTGCTGATCGAGACCCTCGTGGAATTGGGTGCCGAGGTGCGCTGGTCGTCCTGCAACATCTACTCGACCCAGGATCATGCCGCGGCCGCGATCGCCGAGCAGGGCGTTCCGGTGTTCGCCTGGAAGGGCGAGACCGAGGAGGAGTACCTGCGGTGCATCCGCCGCACCATCGAGGGCCCGGACGGCTGGCATCCGAACCTGCTGCTGGACGATGGCGGCGACCTGACGCGCGTGATGCACGATGAATACCCGAACTTGCTCGAGGAGGTGCGCGGCATCTCCGAAGAGACGACCACGGGCGTCAACCGCCTGTACGCCATGTACCGCGAAGGGGAACTGAAGGTGCCGGCGATCAACGTGAACGATTCGGTCACCAAGGCCAAGTTCGACAACACGTACGGGTGCCGCGAATCCCTGCTGGACGGCCTCAAGCGGGCGACCGACGTCATGATCGCGGGCAAGACCTGCGTGGTGGCCGGCTACGGCGGGGTCGGCAAGGGCTGCGCCCAGTCGCTGCGTGCGCAGGGTGCGGTCGTGTGGGTGACGGAAGTGGACCCGATCTGCGCGCTGCAGGCGGCGATGGAGGGCCTGCCGGTGGTGACCATGGAGGAGGCTGCGCCGAAGGCCGACATCTTCGTCACCGCGACCGGCTGCCGGCACGTGATCACCTTCGAGCATATGTGGCAGATGAAGAACGAAGCGATCGTCTGCAACATCGGACACTTCGACAACGAGATCGACATCGCTTCGCTGGACGAGTACGCCTGGGAGGAAATCAAGCCGCAGGTCGACCACGTGACCTTCCCCGACGGCAAGCGCCTGATCGTGCTGGCTCGGGGGCGGCTAGTCAATCTCGGTTGCGCCACCGGGCATCCCAGTTTCGTGATGTCGTGTTCGTTCACCAACCAGGTGCTGGCCCAGATCGAACTGTGGCAGCGGCCGGACGACTACGAACTCGGCGTGCACACTCTGCCGAAGGACAAGGACGAAGAGGTCGCGCGCCTGCACTTGGACAAGCTCGGCGCCCGGCTGACCGGTTTGACGCGGGAGCAGGCGGAATACCTGGGCCTGGATGCGGACGGACCCTACAAGCCGGAGCATTATCGCTACTGACGATCTGCGCGGTCCCGGGTGCGGCTCGTGAGCGAGTTGCGCCGCGTGGCCGTCGTCATGGACCCGCCCGAGCGGATCCAGCCTGCCAAGGATTCGACCGTCGCCCTGATGCTGGCGGCGCAGGCGCGCGGCGCCGAACTCTACATCACGACCCCTTCCGACCTGTGCGGCGGCCCGGCCGGGGTGCAGGCGCATGCCCGGAAGGGCCGCGTCGCCGATCGCGCCGACTGGTGGCAGACCGAGGAGGAGTCCTTGGTTGAGTTGTCGGAATTCGACGTGGTGCTGATGCGCAAGGACCCGCCCGTCGACATGGCGTACATCGCCGCCACCTGGCTGCTGGACCAGGTTCGCGCCGCGGGCGTGTGCGTACTCAACGCCCCGGAGACGCTGCGCAACATGAACGAGAAGCTCTCCATCGTGCAGTTCGCCGACCTCGCGCCGCCGCTTCTGGTGAGCGCGCGCCGGGACGACCTGGAAGGGTTTCTCGCGGAGTACAATGAGATCGTCATCAAGCCACTCGACCGCATGGGAGGAGCTTTGGTGTACCGCTTGCGCCGCGAGGATGCCGATGTGGCCTCCATCATCGAGTCCGTCACGCAGCAGGGGACCCTGCCGGTGATGGCGCAACGCTTTCTTCCCGAAGTCGTGGAAGGGGACCGCCGCCTGCTGCTGATCGACGGAGAACTGATTCCGGAGGTTGCGGTGCGCATTCCCAAGGCCGGTGGATTCCTCGCCAACCTCGCCCAGGGCGGCACCCTGCGGGTGGAGCCCGCCGATGATCGAGACCGCGAGATCGCGGAACGCCTGGGCGCGCCCCTGCGGGAAGCCGGGGTCTGCTTCGCCGGGGCGGACGTGGTCGGGGGGCAACTGACCGAAATCAACATCACGTCGCCGACTTGCATCCGCGAGGTGGAGGCGCACACCGGGCAGGCGGTGGCGATGCGCTTCTGGGACGCCGTGGTCGACCACTGGCTGGAGACCTGATCGCCATGCCGCCGCTGGTGCCCGCAGTCCCCGACTCCGAGCGCCTGGCCTTTTGCCTGTTTCTGGCGCTGGTCTTCCATGGCATGGGCATCCTGGGCGTGGCGTTTTCCTCCTCGCCGCCGGGCGCGCGACCGGATTTAGAAGTGTTCTGGGAGGGAGGCACGGGCTGGCCGGGCTCGGTGGCGGAGATCGGAGAGGGGCCGCCGTGGCCGTCTTCCCCGCAGTCTGCCCCGGCTTCGACAAGAGGTCTGGATGGAAGGGTGCCGGAGGCGTATACTCTGGAACAGGAATATGTACGCCAGTGGGTGGCGCGAACGGAGCATCTGGGCAACAACATGGTGCAGGGACTCAATGGAGAAGTGGTCGTGCATGTGGTGATGGATGCGCAGGGCGGGGTCCGGCAGGTCGAGGTCGAGCCGGGGCCGGAATCGCTGGCCTATGCCGCCCGCAGGATCGTGATGCAGTCGCAGCCGCACGCGCCGTTTTCCGAGGGCTTGCGCGCACACCGTGACCAGTTGCAGATCAGTCGCCGCTGGCTGTTCGGGAAATCGGCCGGGCTGCACCTGCCGGAGACGTTTCACCCATGAAGACCTTGCGCGGACAGTTGCTGGTCGCGGCTCCGGATCTGGAGGACTCGATTTTCCAGCGCGCCCTGATCCTGGTCTGTGAGCATGAGGAGGAGAAGGGGGCGATGGGCTTCATCGTGAACCACCCGTCCGAAATGACGCTGCGGGACCTTCTCGTCGACATGAAGATCACGCCGGAAGTGAAGGGGAACCTGAGCCGGCCGGTCTTCCTGGGCGGCCCGGTGCAGCCGAACCTGGGCTTCGGGCTGTACTCCGGGACGTACGAGATGTCGGACAGCGCCGAAATCGACGGGCGCGTCCGGGTGACCGCGTCCCGCTCCCTGCTGGAGCATTGCGCGGTCGGGAAGGGACCGGAGAACCTGCTGGTGACGATGGGCTATTCCGGCTGGTCTCCCGGGCAACTGGAACAGGAACTGGACACCGGCTCGTGGTGGCTGACGGCCCCGTCGTCGGAGTTGCTGTTCGACCTGCCCCCGGAACGCCGCTGGGGCGGGGCGCTCAAGCAGTTGGGCCTGGAGGAGTCGTCCCTGTATTTCGGAAGCGGGCATGCCTGACGCGTACCAGGTGGCCCTGGGATTCGATTTTGGACTGGCCCGGATTGGCGTGGCGGTAGGCTCCCTGGAAGTCGCGACCGCACGCGGACTGGATGTGGTCGCCAATCGTGACGGCGCGGTGGATTGGCCGGAGATCGACCGCCTGATCCAGACCTGGCGCCCCAGCGTGCTGGTGGTGGGCGAACCGGAGGCGCAGACCGGGGCGGGTGGCCGCCTGCCTCGCGCATTGCGACGGTTCTGCACAGAACTGGGCACCCGCTACGAATTGCCGGTGGCGCGGATCAACGAGGATTATTCTTCCGAATGCGCCCGCGCGGAACTGCGCGCGCAGCGCCAGGAGGGAGCCCGGAAAAGGCCCGCCCGCGGCGAAACTGATAAGATGGCCGCCGCCTATATCCTGAATGCCTGGCTTTCGGAGCAGGATGTCGTCGCACGAAAAAGTTGATGTCGGTGCCGTACTCGCCCACCTTGGCGACTCTGTTAAATCCTTTCTGACCACCCGGGGAATCACCCTGCCGGTCTTCGTCGGCATCCACACCGGTGGCGTGTGGGTGGCCGAGGCGTTGCACGCGCATTGCGGGGTCGCCGAGCCTCTGGGCATGCTGGACGTCAGTTATCACCGCGATGACGTCGGACGGACCGGCGTGCGGCCGTTGAAGCCGGTGCGCATGCCGGCATCGCTGGACGACCGGCATGTCCTGCTGATCGACGACGTGCTGTTCACCGGCCGGACGACCCGCGCTGCACTCAACGAGCTGTTCGAGTACGGCCGCCCGGCATCGGTCTCGCTGGTGGTGCTGGTGGAACGGCCGGGCCGGGAGATCCCGGTGGCGCCGGACCTGACCGGGATGCGCTTGGAACTGGGCCCGGAAGACCGGGTCAAGCTGCAGGGCCCGGAGCCCATGGAACTGGTGATCACGCGGCCCAACGACTCGCTGCTGGAAGAGCCGCCCCGGTGAGCCCGACCCAGCCGACATTGTTCCGATTGTCGCCTGCGGCGCAGTGCCAGTTGGATGAGGAAGGGCGTTTGCGCCATTTCCTGACCATCGAAGGATTGCCGGCGGCGCTGCTGGAGGAGATCCTGGAGACCGCGCAGTCGTTCCACACCGCGTCGGGCCAGGCAGCACGGAAGGTCCCGCTGCTTCGCGGCAAGACCATCGTCAACCTGTTCTTCGAAGCGAGCACCCGCACCCGAACCACATTCGAACTGGCGGCCAAACGCCTGTCCGCCGACGTGCTGAACCTGGACATGGCCACCGCCGCCACGACCAAGGGCGAGAGCCTGCTGGACACGCTGCGCAACCTCGAGGCGATGCACTGCGACATGTTCGTGGTCCGCCACCACCAGAGCGGCGCGGCGCATTTCATCGTTCGCCATGTCGCCGAACACATCAGCGTCATCAACGCGGGCGACGGCCGGCACGCGCACCCGACCCAGGCCATGCTGGACATGTTCACCCTGCGCCAGCATTTCCCGGACTTCAGCGCGCTCACGGTCGTGATCGTCGGGGACATCCTGCATTCGCGGGTGGCGCGGTCCGAGATCCAGGCCCTGCGCACCCTGGGGGTGGGGGAGATTCGGGTGGTTGCGCCGCGGACCCTGCTGCCGCGGGAGGCGGCCAGTCTGGGCGTGGTGCCGTTCAAGTCCATGGAAGAGGGCCTCGCGGGGGCGCAGGCGGTGATCATGCTTCGCTTGCAGAAAGAACGGATGCATGGCAGTTTCGTGCCGAACGAGGCCGAGTACTATCAGCTCTATGGCTTGACCCGGGCACGGGTGGAGCTGCTGGCGGAGGATGGCATCGTGATGCACCCGGGCCCGGTCAACCGCGGGGTGGAGGCCGAGTCGGCGGTGGTGGACGGCCCGCGCTCGGTGATCCTGAAGCAGGTCCGCAACGGCATCGCGGTGCGCATGGCGATCCTGTCCATGGCGATGCGGAGTCACGCCTGGTGACGCGCCTGGCCGTCCGCGGAGGGTACGTCCTCGATCCCGCCGGCGGGACCGATGCGGTGCGCGACGTGTTCTGCGCCCGCGGGAAGATCGTCGGGGTGGGCTCGGCGACGGAAGAATTCGAGGCGGAACAGGTTGTGGATGCGCAAGGCTGCCTGGTGATGCCGGGCGCGGTGGACCTTGCGGTCTGCCTCAATCCGCTCGGCGAGCAGCGTGCCGGCGTGGAAAGCGAGACCCGTGCCGCGGCGGCGGGCGGGGTGACCACCGTCTGTTCGGTGCCGGAGACGCAACCGATTCCGGACTCGCCGGCGGCGGTGCGGCTGTTGATGGAACAGGTGCAGCAGGCCGGTTTCGTGCGGCTGGAGGCCCTGGGCGCGGCCATGCAGGGATTGGGAGACACGCAACTGGCCAGTTTGGGCGCGCTGCGCGAGGCGGGCTGCGTCGGGGTCAGCAACGGGATGCAGCCCTACGCCAGCCTGCTGGTATTGCGCCGGGCCATGGAATACGCGGCCAGCCAGGATCTGACCCTGTTCTACCACCCCCTGGATCATGCCCTGGCGAGCCAGGGTTGCGCGCATGAGGGAACCTTTGCAGCCCGGCTGGGCCTGCCGGGCATCCTTCCGGCGGCGGAGACCGCCGCCCTGGCGCAGATGACGGCGCTGGTCCAGGATACCGGCGCGCGGGTCCATTTCTGCCGTCTTTCCTGCGCGCAGGCGGTGGACATGCTGGAGATGGGGCAGCAGACGGGATTGCCGGTGACCGCGGATGTCGCGGTGCACCAGTTGTTTCTGACGGAAGAGGCAGTGGAAGGGTTCGACGTCAATGCACTGGTCAGCCCGCCCTTGCGCACCGAGCACGACCGGGAGCGCCTGCGCGAGGGCGTGCGGGACGGGGTGATCCAGGCGATCTGCTCGGATCACCAGCCGTTGGATCCGGATTCGAAGATGGCGCCGTTTCCAGAGGCGCGGCCGGGGATTTCGGGGATCGAGACGCTGCTGCCGCTGACCATGAAGCTGGTCACCGAAGACGTTCTCCCGCGGGCGAGCGCGGTGGAACGCCTCACGGCAGGCCCGGCGGCGATCCTGGGCAGCGGTGCCGGCACATTGGCGGTCGGAGCCCCGGCCGATCTTTGCGTGATGCGCCTGGACGACCCTTGGGTTTTCGGGATCGACTCGATGCTGAGCGCGGGGCGGAACACGCCGTTCGACGGCTGGCAATTCGACGACCGGGTGCAGGCAACTATTTGCGGTGGGAGAATCGTCTACGAACGGAAGGACGCGACATGATGACGGAGTCCCGCAACGTCATCCACAGTGTCGACGCCCGCGTGACCCGGGTGAATCACCTGGAAGCGGACCAGCATACGCTGGTGCTCGAGGCCCCCGCGATCGCCGAGTCGGCGACGCCGGGAAGTTTCGTGCATCTGGGCGTCAATGCCGACCCGGCCGTGATGCGCCGCCCGCTCTCCATCCTGTGGACCGATCGGAAGGACGGGACGGTCGAAGTGCTGTACAAGGTCGTGGGGAAGGGGACGGAAGAGTTGGCGCGGGTCCGGGAGGGTGAAACACTGCCGGCGCTCGGGCCGATCGGGCGGGGCTTCCAGGTCGATTCGGATCGTGACCGTCCGCTGCTGATCGGGGGAGGGGTCGGAATTCCGCCCATCCTGTTCCTCGCCCGCGAGATCAAGGATCATGCCTCGCCGCTGGTGGTGATGGGCTCGGAGGTTCCCTTTCCGTTCGCGAGCCGCCCCTCGACCATCCGGGTCCCGGGCATGCCGGACGGTGTGATCGCGGGCATGGACTTGCTCGAGGACTGGGGGGTCGCGTCTCGCCTGTGCTCCACCCAGGGCTATGCGGGCTGCTACGAGGGTTATGTCGATGCGGCTGCCCGGATGTGGCTTGAGACCCAGGCTTCCGGGCAGCGCGAGCAGGTGATCATCTATACCTGCGGGCCGGTGCCGATGCTGGAGGCGGTGGCCGGGCTGGCCCGGGAATTCGACGTGCCGTGCCAGGTCTGCATGGAGGAATACATGGCGTGCGCGGTGGGCGGGTGCGCCGGCTGCACGGTCCCGGTGCTGGGCGACGGCGGTTGGGCCATGAAGCGGGTGTGCGTGGACGGCCCGGTGTTCGACGCACAGGCGGTATTTCCTGCGGAAACTCGCCCCCTATAATGCGGAGTTGAGAGATTTTGCCGCCACCGCGAGTGGGAACAACACATGTCTGAAAACGCACGACTCCTACTGATCGGAGGCGGCAACATGGGCCGCTCGCTGGTGGGCGGCCTGATTCGCTCCGGCTGGGAAGCCGGCGACATCACGGTATCCGATCCCGACCCGGAGTCCCACCAGGCGCTGGCTGCCAATTTCGGCCTGATGCAGTTGTACTACGAGAATTCGCTGGCGTATTCGAGGGCTTCTGCGGATGTCGTGCTGTTTGCGACCAAGCCTGACAAATTGCCGACGACGGCCACCGAACTCGCCCCCTGGATGGTCACGGACAATCCGTTGCTGGTGACCATCGCGGCTGGCGTGCGCGCGGACGACCTCGCGCGTTGGACGGGAGGGCATTGCCCGGTGGTACGCGCCATGCCGAATACTCCGGCGCTGGTTGGCGCCGGGATGAGCGTCCTGTATGCACGGGAAGACGTGACCGACGCGCAACACGCGCTGGCGGGCAGGATCATGGAAAGCGTCGGGAAGATCCTTTGGGTGGAAGACGAGGCCCTGATGGATGTCGCCACGGCGGTTTCGGGCAGTGGGCCCGCCTATTTCTTCTTGTTCATGCAGGCGATGATCGAAGGGGCGTGCAGCATGGGAATGGACGAGGCGCAGGCCCGCCTGCTGGTGCTGGAGACGGCCCGCGGGGCACAGGAACTGGCGAGTGCCTCGGAAGATTCCCTGCAAGAATTGTGCCGGAAAGTGACCTCCAAGGGCGGAACGACCGAGGCGGCCCTGAACGTGCTGGAGGCGGCGGACTTCCGGACCCTGATCTTCAATGCACTCGAGGCCGCGCGCCGCCGGGCCGAGGAACTGGGCGACGAGAACAGCCGGGCCTGACATGGCAGACCTGTTCCAATTCCTGATCACCCTGTATCTGTACGGATTCCTGGTCCGGCTGTTGTTGACGTATCATCAGGCGGACTTCTACAACCCGCTCTCGCAGATGCTGGCGCGGGTGACCGATCCGCTGTACCGCCCGGTCCGGCGCGTGATGCCGTCGACCCGGGGCTGGGACCTCGCCCTGCTGCTCATTGCGCTGGCGCTTGAATTGATCAGCCTTTTCGTGGGTGGGGCGGCACGGCTTGAGGTGTCGTACCTGGGCCTGGTGTTGTACGCGCTGACTCAGATCGGCGGGATGGCGCTGAATATCTACTTGGTCTCCCTGATCGTCGTGGTGATTGCCAGCTGGGTGCAGTTGTCGGCCGGTGCGGACCCGTTCCTGAGCCTGGTGCGTAGCCTGACGGTGCCGATCCTCATGCGAATCCGTGCAGTGCTCCCGGATACGGGAATATTGGACCTGTCCCCCATGGTGGCCCTGTTCGGGCTTTATTTCCTGCAGAGTGGGCTGTATCGGATCGGTCAGTGGGGGCTTATTGTTTGACATATGAGAAAGATATAGGTAAAGATCGGGTTATATGTGGTAAAAAATTTTGGACATGATGAAATTCGGTCGACATTAGTATTGGGAATTGACTAGTTGATAAAACCGAAAATGTTTCTGTGTCAGACATTCAGTCTTTTCTTGCAAATATTCTTTTATAAGATATTGTTATCACCAATAAATTTTCAGACATTCAGACCACCAAACGTTTCAGAGAGGCATGTATAATGACAAAGCGAACGGCGACAACCTTGAATTTGCTCGACCTGATGCAGATGCATCCGACCAAACTGGACATAATCCGAGACATGGAGCGTATCCGATGGGGAGGCACTCCCTGCTGTACGCGCTGCGGCTCTACCGACAGGATTACTGAACAGAAGAAGAAATCCGGCGAGTACTGGTGCGGTTGCTGCTGTCGGTCCTATGTCGGCGTGGTACACAGGCACAGGGCCATCACCTGCAAGAAACTGGTGGCGTGAGCAGAAGTCATGCAGATACAGACAACCCTGGAACGCAAAAATACGACAGACAAGAAGCGTCGTGTTCGAAGCGGTGCTGCAACAAACGATCTTGTTGTCAGTGCCTATCCGGAAGGAAACGATAAGGTGTTCCCACGTATTCTGGATTTATACATATCTCCTGGAAGCACGATCGCTGATGTTACCTTTGGGAAAGGGGTATTCTGGCGAAACGTTCCAGACCGGAAATACAATCTTCTGGCTACCGACATTCTGGACGGGATCGATTGCCGTGAACTTCCTTATCAGGAGGAATCTATTGATTGCGTTGTTTTGGACCCGCCGTATATGCACTCGCCCGGTGGAACGGCTTATAAAGCGTCACACACTCAGTTTGAAAGCTATTATCGCAACAATGGCGCAGGGAACCGCACCGGGAGTAAATACCATGACGCAGTTCTTGAGTTATATAAAGACGCTGGTTCAGAGGCTTATAGGGTTTTGCGCGAACGAGGCGTGATGATCGTGAAATGTCAAGATGAAGTATGTGCTAACACCCAACGTTTCACACATGTTGAAATCATGCAAACATACGAAAAAATGGGGTTTGTAGCTGAAGATATGTTCGTTGTTGTCAGGGGCAACAAACCAGGAGTCAGCCGCACAGTACGACAGGTTCACGCGAGAAAAAATCATTCCTATTTTCTGGTGTTCTGGAAACGTATTGGCAGCAAGGGGAAATGGAATCCACCAACATAACTCCAATCACCTTGCTGGTTGAAATCATCAGGGAGCACTCTCCGGAAGATATTTGGGTGGGGTCTCCTCTCTCCGATTATCGTAAACTCGGCAACACAAATCGAGGTGAAATTGGGGAAGAATTTATCAAGAGATATTTGAAAACAAAAGGGGTGAGTGTTTCAAATGGCAAGAGAACATCTCCTGTAGATTTGGTCATAGGCGGAAATAAGTTTGAGATTAAGACAGCCTCTCTCGGAGCGAATGGGACATTCCAATTCAATCATATACGCATGGACAGGGACTACAGTTATCTGCTTTGTCTGGGGATATGTCCGAAAGACATTGTTTTCGATATGTGGAGAAAAGGAGATGTTGCTGAAGGGCGGGCGGGGAGGCTCGTTCGTATGGCAGAAGGACAATCAGTGACCTATAAACTCACAAAAAAACATGCAGATATGATTCCTATAGACGTTCTCCCAGATTTCATAAATCTCCCAAGTGAATCCATATGAAGGACAAAGATCAAGCCGATCTTGACCGCTCCGCCCGCACTCTACTGAACATGGGCAAAGCCAGACTGGAGTAATGGTAAACCCACCGCTTTCCGATTCTGAACAGAACCGGCGATTGTCATTTCGGGAACGAATAGAAAAATTGATGGTCGGGCTGGAGATGTAGGTGATAGGAAAAATGTTTCAGATATTGGGTAAGAGAATGGACAGACTTGAGAAGAAGTTTGACGGAAAATAGGGTTTGTTCGCTAAAGGATTTTTTGTAAAATTGCACCTAATCCACTTTGGCTCCGATTGGAACGATGCTGACAACACAACAAGCGGCGGATATCCTGAATGTCTCGCGGCCTTACTTGAATAAGCTCCTCAAAGACGGCGATATTCCATACATCCCGGTTGGTTTGCGCTGGCGTGTGATGCGCGAGGACCTGATAGCGTACAAGAAAAAGCGGGATGCTTTACGCGTGAAAGTCTTGAATGACCTTGCTCGGCGTGGTCAGGAGTGTGATGCGGCTTGAAGTACATTGCCGATTGAGGAGGGTTTCCCTCTTACCCCATGCTGCCGAGCCAGTTGTAAAACAACTGCCGGGAGACGTCTTTCCATGAATGGCGCATTTCGCGCGCGAGTGCTTCTTCCGGAAATTCCTCGATCAATTCCTCCCCGCCGCTCCGCGACAGGACCCGCTCGCGGAATGCTTCCGCGAGGTCGGCCGCAAGCCCGCTGAACGTGTTCTCGGGCCGGGGCGGATAGTCTTCGCGTTCCCGGGTCAGATAGCGCAGGACCTCGCGCTTGTATTCTTTCAGCAGGCTGACCGCTTCGTACTCGGGGTGCCCCTGAAAATAAAGCCGGCGACCGTCCGGCTCTGCAGCCATTTGCACGCCGGCCTCGGGTCCCGTGACCAGAATCTCCACGCCGTGTGCCTGCAGGTCCGCCTCCGGGACTTCGTTGAAGCGTGAATGCGGCATCTCGAAATGGGCCGGCAGGTGCGCCGCCAGGGGATGGTCGGGTGCACAGACCGAATGGTCGAAGATTCCCCAACGCTTGTGTGGCAGGTGGCGGCGGGCGATCTCATGGAAGATGAGAGCAGAGGCATGTGCGGCCAGACAGGAGCAGACGACCGGCAGGCGGCGACCGTCGGCTTGCTGCAGCACATCGACTAGGCCGTTCCAGAATGGCTCGCTCGTCAGGTCGGGCTGAGTGACGTTGGCCCCGGTGATAATCAAGGCATCCAGATCCGTGTTGCCGACCTCCGCACAGTCCCGGTAGTATTGCTGGAGATGTTCGCGGCCTTCGTCCCCGCGGGGGATCCCCTCGATGGTGAAAAAATGCACAGCACAGCAACGTTCATCGTGGCTGTCCAAAAGCTGCAGGAACTGCCGCTCGGTCGCCGCCAGCGCGCGGTCCGGCATCATGTTGAGCAGGCCGATATCCAGCCGGGCCGCATGCTCCGGAATCTGTTCGGCCACCCGGGCTCCCTGTTCAGAAATCCGGTTCAGGCTGGGCAGGTCCTGCAGGCGCAGCAGGGGCATGGGGGCTAGCCCGCGCGTTCGATGGCTTGGGCGATCAGGTCGACGAAATCATCGGCGTTTTTCACGCTGCCGACCTCGTCCATGCTGGCGGTGTATCCGTACTGGGCGGCAATGCCCTGGTAGCGCTCCAGGCGGTCCCGCGACAGCCTCGGGAAGGCCCAGCGGGTGAAATCGTCGGGGTGGATGTCCTGGAAATCGCGCAGATCGCGCTCGGCCATGAAATCCTCGATCGCCTGATCCAGGAAGGCCTCCGGATAGTAGAGGGGTTTGGGGCTTTTCGCCTGGCGCTCGCAGAGCTCCTCGATCTGCTTCTCGTCGGCATGGATATACAGGATCAGGGTGTGCTCGGCGAGCAGGTCGAACACGTCCGGCCGGTGCAGTTCGCACAGGCTGCCGCCGGCATCGTTCACGAGATGCGGATAGCCGTAGATCTCCTGCCCCTTGCGGATGAAGTCCGGGACATCGCACATGGCCTTGATTTCGGCGTCGTGATGGAGCCGAAGGCGGTTCTTGAATTCCTCCAGCGACAGCCCGCCGAGCTCGGAATTGCCAGGTTTGCCGAGAAAGGTCGAGACCGGCTCCAGGTTGCCGATGGTGAGGTTGTTGGAGATGTAGATGGAGTCCGAACGCAGCAGGTCCGCCAGGAACGGCACTTCCATCATCTTCGACTTGAGGTTGTCGAGGATGTTCTCGCTGAGGTAGCGGGTGCCGATCCGGTAGTCCCCGGAGTAGTGGAACCACTGAGTCTGGTCCAGCCGATCGGAAAGCCGGGTCTTGCCCACGCCGGACATGCCGAGCAAGGTGACGGCCTTGTGCGGGAGGGCGCGGAATTCGGTGGCGGTCAGGCGCATGGGAATAAGGGAACGGACGGTTCCAGGTTCAGAGGGACGGCGAGCGGACGACCATCAGCTTGTCGACCTGCATGTCCTCGTAGGTATAGGGGATGCCACCCACGCCGTGCCCGGACTGCTTGAGACCGGCAAAAGGCATCCAGTCGACCCGGAACGCGGTGTGGTTGTTGATCATCACTGCGGCGGCTTCCAGCTGGTGGTAGCAGTGCAGGGCGGTGTCGATGTTGCGGCTGAACACGGAGGCCTGGAACGAATACGGTCCGGCATTGGCCTGCGCGATGGCGGCGTCGATGTCGTCGAAGCCGTACACGCAGATCACCGGCCCGAACACCTCGTGGGCGCTGACTTTGGCATCGGCCGGAGGGTTCAGCAGCACGGTCGGCTGGTAGGCGGTGTCCGACAGCCGCTGGCCTCCGCTGACGAGTTGTGCTCCCGCGTCCACGGCTTCCTGGACCCAGGCTTCCACCCGGTCCACTTCGGCCGGTCGGATCAGGGGACCGACCTCGGTGTCGGCCTCGGTCGGGTCGCCCACCTTCATGCTGTTGCCCAGTTCGGCCAGCCCTTCGGCAATGCGCTGGGCGATGCTCCGGTCGGCGTAGACCCGCTGCACCGATACGCAGACCTGCCCGGCATGGTAGAACCCGCCCTTGGCCATCAGGGGCAGGGCATCGTCGATGTCGGCATCCGCCGCCACGATGACCGGGGCAATGCCGCCGTGCTCCAGCGCGCAGCGCGCGCCGGGCGCCAGCTTCGAGCGCAGCATCCAGCCGACGTCGCCGCTTCCGATGAAGCTGAAGAACGCCACCCGGGGGTCTCCGACCATCTGCCCGGCAACCGCGTGATCGCCCAGGTTGATCGCCTGCACGTAACCTTCGGGAAGCCCGGCCTGATGCAGCATCTCGACGAAGCGCATGCACGACAGGGGGGTGTCGAGTGCGGGTTTGATGATGGCTGGACAGCCAGAGGCGAGGGCCGGGCCGACCTGATGCACGATCAAATTGAGCGGGTGGTTGAATGCGGAGAACGCCAGGACCACGCCGATCGGATACTTGCGGGTCAATGCCATGTGGTGGGCCGACGCGGCATTCAGGTTCATCGGGATTTCCCGGCCCGCCTCGGTGCGCATGATTTCCACGCAGCTGTGCATGCCGTCGATCGCCCGGGCCACTTCGACCCTGGAATCCGGCAATGGCTTGCCGCCTTCACGGGCGGCTTCCACGGCCAGCTCTTCGCTGCGCGCCGCCATCAATTGCGCGGTTTTCTCCAGCACCTCGATGCGTTTCGCGGGAGGCAGCCAGCGTGACTTGTCCTGATAGATGGCAAAGGCGGTCTCCAGGACCTGGTCGGCCTGACCGCTGTCGATAACATCAATCGTGCCGATGGGAGAGCGGTCCCAGGGCGCGTAGACGGTCGCCTGCTCGGCGCAGGTTCCGATGCCGGGAGCAAGAGCGGGATAGTGTTCCATGGGGCTAGGGGCAGCGGCAAAGAAAATCCATTTTAAACCAAGTATTCCCGCATTTTGCGGTGCGGCACGGCTTGCAGGATAGACCGGTCAGCCTGGGAAAGCAAAGAATGCTTGTGCACACGCCTGCGTATGGCGGGCGAATTCGTCCAGACTCAGGCCCCGGGCATCGGCGATCTGCTCGGCGATGTGGGGCAGCCACATGGGCTCGTTGCGGCGGGTTCGGGGGCGCGGGCGCAACGTGCGCGGCAACAGATAAGGCGCATCCGTCTCGATCATCAGCCGGTCCAGCGGGATCTCGCCGATCAGGTCCCTGAGCGACTGTCCCCGGCGTTCGTCGCAGAACCAGCCGGTGATGCCGATGTACATGCCGCGCTCAAGACAGGCATGCAGCAAAGACCGTTCTCCGGTGAAGCAATGCAAAACGGCGCGCGGTGGACGGTGGGTCGCGTTATCGAAGGTTTGCAGGAAATCTTCGTCCGCCTCGCGGTTGTGCATGAGCACGGGCAGGCCCAGTTCACCCGCCAGTTCCAGCTGTTCCGAGAAAACGGCAACCTGCATCTCGCGGGGCGACAGGTCCCGGTAGTAGTCCAGCCCGCATTCGCCGATAGCGATGACTTGGGGGTCTTGCTGAAGGTCGCGCAGGATTTCGGCGCTGTCGGGATTCCATTCCCGCGCCTGATGCGGATGCACGCCGACTGCCGCCCAGCAGTCGGGGTAACGCTGCGCGGTCGAAACGCATGCCTGGCTTTCGGCAAGGTCTGCGCCGGCCAGCAGGAACCGGGTGACGCCGGCCTCCCGGGCCCGCTGCAGGACTTCTTCCTGATCGTCGGCGAACGATTCGTGGGTCAGGTTGCAGCAGATGTCAGTCAGCATCAAGCCGGGGGTCTCCGCAGTCTGCACAGCGTCCGAGCCTCATTTCCGAAAGGGGTTTCTGGCAGGTGCGGCAGAGTTGGGGATAGGTGGCGCGCAGTTCGGCATCCACGGCCAGGCGGTCGTCGAACACGAAACACTCTCCCTGCCAGTGGCGGCCGCCGCATTGTTCGAGGTAGTTCAGGATGCCCCCGGACAGTTGCCAGACCTCCGGGTGTCCCTGCTCGTGCAGCCAGGCGCTGGCCAGCTCGCAGCGGATGCCGCCCGTGCAGTAGGTCACGATCGGCCGCGTATCCGGAGGCAGGTCGTGTGCCATCTCCTGGAAGTCCCGGAACTGATATAGCGGAAGGGTTTCGGCGGCGGCAAACCGGCCTAGGCGCGTCTCGTAGACATTGCGCACGTCCAGAAGCCGGATGGGGCGGTCCTCGTCCAGCCACTGGCACAATTGCTGTGGCGGCAGGTGGGCGCCTGGCCGCCGGCGTGAGACCGGGGTGTCCACGCGGGTGGGAAGCAGAGAGGAACGGAAGCGGACAATCAGTTTGGAGAAGGGGGCCTCGGTCATGCGGCTGCGACGGAACTGAAGTTGCTTGAACGGACTTTCCCTCAAAAGGAACTGTTCCGCTTGGCTTACGGCGTCTTCCGGTCCCGCCAGGCTCAGGTTGATGCCTTCAGGGGCCAGGGTGATGTTGCCGGCCAGCCGCAGGTCTTCGCAGGTCTCGATCAGATTCCGGCGTAGCGTTTCGTCTTCTTCGAAGTCCAGGAACTGGTAGGCCGTGGTATGGACCAGCGGGGGCGTCATGTCAGAACTTCTCCAACGTGGTGAACAACCCGACCCGGAGATCTTTCGCAGTATAGATGTCGCGTCCATCGACCTGCACCAGACCGTCGGCGATGCCCATCACCAGTGACCGGGTGATCAGGCGCTTGAGATGGATGTGGTAGTGAACGGTGTGGTTTTCCGGCATCACTTGGCCGGAGAACTTGACCCGCCCGACGCCCAGTGCCCGTCCCCGTCCGGGATGTCCCTGCCAGCCCAGGAAGAACCCGACCAGTTGCCACAGGGCATCCAGGCCCAGACAGCCTGGCATCACCGGGTCGCCGGGGAAGTGGCACTTGAAGAACCAGAGGTCCGGATGAATGTCCAGTTCCGCCTTCAGCTCGCCTTTCCCGTAGGCTCCACCTTGCTCGCTGATATGCGTGATGCGGTCCAGCATCAGCATGTTTGGGCTTGGCAACTGGGCGTTGCCTTCGCCGAATAGTTCGCCGCGTGCGCAACGCAGGAGCTCCTCGTGGGAAAAGCTGTGGGGAAAGTCCATGGGCAGAATACAGGTTGAAGAGCTTGCCGACTATTCTATAGAGTGATGGGCGTCGGAGAAGCGCGGTCAGGCCGGCTCGGCATCGGCTTGGGCATCCAGATGCATCCGGCCCAAGGCGAGACGCAGCTCCCCGAACGTCTGCGTCGGGATGATTCGGGCCTCGTCGATGACCGCCTCGAAGAGGCTCAGGTTGGAGCCATGCAGGAGGATGGGGTGGCCTTCGGGGGCGGCGCGGCGCAGTTTGCGTAGTTCGTTGGGGAGCAGGGCGTCGTCGGCCGGATGGGCGGCGATGGCCGTGCACAGGGCACGGCTGCGCTCCGCTGCGTAGGCGATCTCGTCGGCAGACAGCCCGGAGCCGAGGAAGACCGGCCGCCAGCCGTAGGCCCGGGTGGCCACGGCCAGACGCAGCAGCGGAAGTTCGTCCGTGCCGGTTCGCCCGCCTGCCACGACCACGCGAAAGGCAGAGCCGGTTCCCGGGCATGTGGCGTAGTTCAGCAGGTGACTGCGGATCACGCCTTCCGCCATGTGCTTCTGTACCATGCGCAGGGTCCCGTTGCGGCATTCGTCCTGCATGTGCTGGATCAGTGGCGCGATCAGGTCTTCCTGCATGAACAATTCGGCCAGGTTTTTCTCGGCATCGTTCAGAGTCTCGGCCAGCCGTTCCGGGTCCAACGCGTCGATGGCCTCGAGGCACCGGTCGAAATACTCCATGACGGCATCGGTACGGGGTCGTGAGGAACTGAGAGTCGGCACCAGGACTGCAGCTTGTTCGTCTCCTTCCACCATGGTCTGGAGCTCGACGGTGGACAATTGCGCGATGTCTCCGATGCGTCGTCCGGCATCGGTGGCGCGGGCTAGCAGGCGCAGGCGCTCGATGTCTGCATCCCGATACAGCCGGTGCTGGTTCCGGGTGCGCGACGGCTCGACTGCGTGGTAGCGGCGCTCCCAGGCGCGGATTAGCTCGACGCTCAGGCCCGAGCGGCGAGAAGCGACCTGGATGGGATGGAGTGGAGAGTCTGCCATGTCAGGCTATACACCTTTTGTTCAGGAAAAAACCGGGAAATGCGGTGTTTCGTACAGCCATTGTACTGGATATCTTTCTTTAGGCCAACAGGAAGGCTGAAATATTTGTGTTAGATTAGCGTCAAAGAATCGTGTTCCCACGATTGTAAGAATTACTTAGGAGGAGTCGTGAAAAAACTGTTTATCAATCTGCGCTATTTCCTCGCGCCGCTGCTGATTCTGTCGGCACTGTTCGGGGTTTTGGCGGGCGGACCTTGGGTCTGGGTTGGCGTCGCCCTGATGGGCGTCGGCATTCTGGTCGATACCACCACGCCACAACGCACCATGGGTGCGGGGTTTGACGAGGAAGGTGATACCTACGGCATTCCCGCCCTTCAGAATGGCGTCATGTACAGCATGCTGGGTGTTTTCGTCCTGTTGCAGCTGGCGATCAGCTGGCGCGTCTACCAGTACGTGACGGGTGTCCCGATGGGAACCGGCACTTTCCTGGGCCTGAGCTATCAGGAGGGAATTACCGGAATGCAGTTGGTCGGTGCGGTCGTTTCGACCGGCATCTTCGCTGGCATTGGCATCATCTACGGCCACGAGCTGGCGCACACCAAGGGCTTCAGTTTCGTGATCGCCCGCTGGATGATGGCGCTGTCCGGCTCGTCCCATTTCTGTTACGCGCATGTGTACAACCACCATCTGGAACTGGGATGCGAGGACGACCCCGCAACTTCACCGCGCGGCCGCAGCCTGTATGCTCATTTCCCGAAATCCTATTTCGGCCAGAGCAAATTCCTGTACACGATGGAGAAACATCGCCTGGAACGTCTGGGCGTGCCGTTCCTGTCCTGGCAGAACCGTTGGATTCGCGGCTATGCAATGAGCCTTCCGACGCTGTTCCTGTTCTGGTTCGCGGGCGGCTGGCTCGGTGTCTGCGCCATGTTGCTGATCTGGATGATCTCGAACTTCGAACTGGAAGCGCTCAACTATCTGGAGCACTATGGGTTGATTCGCGAGAAGGGCCAGCCCATCGACTATCGCCACAGCTGGGACAACAGCACGGCGTTCACCAGTTGGTTCTTCATTGAGATCGGCCGTCAGGCAGACCACCACGACCGTGGTGAAACCCACTTCTGGGAGCTCGACGAGGTCGGCGCACCGAATACGGGAATGGGGTATTTCACCCTGTTTGCATTGGCGTTGTTTCCGCCGGCGTTCCACGCCTTCATGGAGAAGGAACTGAAGAAGTGGGATGACAACGAAGCCTCCGAAGGCGAGTTGGAAGTCTCCAGGGCGATTAACAAGGTTGCAGGCTACGCGTAAGCCCTGAAACCTCAACTGCACAAGAGCGCCCCCTTTCGAGGGGGCGCTTCTTTTTTGGGGCGGGCCCTCCGTACAATACAGGCATGAGCGAATTCGGACAGACCCGCCGGTTGCAGGACCGGTTGATTGATGGAGGGGAGGCTGTAGGGCAATCGGCGCAACAGCAGCGCCGGCTGACGTTGGAGCAGGAATTGGGTCGTCCGGATCTCAAAGATTCAGAACGTCTCGACGCTCAACTGGAACTCTCTCAGATCCTGCTTGATCTGGATGAGCCGGCAATGGCCTTCGAGATGGCCCGGGAGGTGCTGGACGCCGGCATGCGGGCGGCATGCTACGAAGAAGTGGCCTCGGCCTGTCAGGTCATGTACCTGAGTGAACAACCAGAAGCCATGCCGGCTCTGGGGCACGGCATTTGGCTCGCATTGTCCTGCCCGGTAGACCCGGAACTGACTTGGCAGATGCTCCGCCACTTAGTGGAAGAGACGCCGCCGCAATCCGATGGTGCCGCCGTGGCTGCGATGCTGGCTTATTTCCTGATGGAGAAGCGGGCCGTCGGCGCGGAGCGCGACCGCCTGATCTTTTTGGCCCGGCAGCAGGTCGCGGAAGTGGCCGAGCGCCACCGCGGCATTACCGACGAAGAGGCGATCGGAATCTGGATACAGATGTACGATTTGGACGATGTGGATGTGCTTCTGGAACGGATGGCGCGTATCCTCGATGCAATCACGCCGGCCTGGTGGTTTGACCGGGAGGCGGTACGCGCCCGGTTTTCCTCCCACTGAATTGCAATCGGTGTAGGATTATGGTGTCCGTTGACGATCCCTACGCCCGCCGCATCATCCACATCGACATGGATGCGTTCTATGCAGCGGTTGAGATGCGCGAAGACCCTTCGCTGCGAGGGCGCCCCCTGGTCGTCGGCGGCGATCCGGAGCGGCGGGGGACGGTGGCGACCTGCAACTACGAGGCCCGGAAGTTTGGCATCCATTCGGCAATGGCCAGCCGGACCGCAAGGAAGCGATGTCCGGAAGTGATCTTCATCCGTCCACGGTTCGATCTGTACCGCGCCGTGTCGGCGGAAATCCAGGAAATCTTTCATCACTACACCCCCAAGGTTGAACCCTTGTCTCTGGATGAGGCGTACTTGGACGTAACAGGCTGCCGCCTGTTCGGTGGCATTGCCACCGACATCGCGCGCGACATCAAACGCCGTATTCTGGAGCGGACCCAGCTGACCGGCTCGGCTGGTGTTTCATACAACAAGTTTCTCGCCAAGATCGCATCGGACATGAACAAACCGGACGGTTTGACCGTGGTGCGCCCGGAGGAGGGTCCGAAACTGGTGGCACGCCTCCCGATCCGGAAATTCTTCGGGATCGGCCCGGTCACGACGGCGCGGATGAAGAAACTCGGAATCGAAACTGGCGCCGACCTTCGGCAGTGGCCTTCAGAGCGGCTCCAGCCCCTGTTCGGAAAACACGCCGAATACTACTATCAGGCGGCACGCGGAATGGATCTGCGCGAAGTGGAGCCGGGCCGTCCCCGTAAATCACTGGGCTCGGAGACGACGTTTGTGACGGATCTCCGGGATATGGAGGTAATGCTGAAAGCGCTCAAGTTGCGTGCGCGAGAGGTGGCGCTGGACCTACAGGAGAAGCGTTTGACTGGGAAGACGGTCACGGTAAAGGTCAAGTTCAGCGACTTCACGCAAGTCACCCGGAGCCATTCGTTCGACCGGCCGTTGATCTCATACCGGCAGATGGCGGATATCCTGCCTGACTTACTGCGCCGGGCTGCTGCGCCGGGCCGTGCAGTGCGTCTGCTTGGGGTAACGGTTTCGAACCTAGTCCCGCATTCCGATGAGGAAGGGTCGGTGCAGCGCAGCCTGCTGTAGCAGGCGTAACGGCGTCAGCCGGGAGAAGATTCCGGGCCTTCTCAAAAGGCATGCTTTCTCTTCGGACTACCCGCTTGGGATCGAATTCCTCCTCCCACCTCCTTCCACCATTTCGAATTTATTCTCCTCCCTGTGATAGACTTGCGGCCAGTATTTTCTGACGATTTTCTTTACCGATAAGATGCCTGAACGTCTCACACCGGTTGCACTCATCGCGCTACTGCTCGTCCTGTTGGCCGGGTCACTCTACGTCTCCCAAAGGCCGGCTCCGTTTTCGGAAGGGGTCTTCTGGCAGGTCAGCAAGGACGGAGAGATCGTCGGGCATATTCTTGGCACGATCCACAGCAATGATGAGCGTGTCACACGGATTCCGAAACGGGTAATGGATGTATTTACGAACGCATCGGCCTATGCCATTGAGGCGTTTCCCGGGAGTGAATTATGGAACCCCTATCACGGGCTTCAGAATATTCGCGGACGCATGATGTTGCCGGGCAAGCAGACGCTTGCGGAGGTCGCCGGCGAGAAACTGGCGCAGAAGGTATATACGATCCTCAAGGGTAATTATGTCGATGAGGAGTTTGCACGCCGCGTGAAACCGTGGGCCGCGATCCACAGTCTCGCTATTAAGTCAGAGCACCAAGGGCCGATTGTGGATCAGAAGCTTCTGGATCTGGCGGTGCTGCAGGACAAAGAGTTGTATCAAATCGAGAGCCCGGAAGAGTTGCTGGCTGCGTTCTATGCGATGCCGATGGATTCGCAGGTTTCATTGCTGCAAGACAAGTTGCGGGCCTTTCCGGAGATGCGCAATACCATGGAAGAGATCGTTCTGGCCTACGGGCGGGAAGATCTGCAGGCCATGATGGACCTGTCGACGAGCTTCACCGATAAGGACCCGAGCAAACGGAAGCATCATGAGATTTATGTAAAGCATGCCATTGATATTCGAAGCGTTGTGATGACGCACTACATGGGCGCGGCGTTTCGCGAGGGCAACGTGTTCATTGCCGTCGGCGCCTTGCATTTGTTCGGAAAGAACGGAGTGCTATCGTTGCTCGGCCAGGAATTCTATGGCGAATACGAAGTCGAGCGAATCCCGATCAAGTAATTTGAGCACTTTGTGCTTGCTGTGCTAACTAAAAACCAGGAGAGAAGATTTTTTCCTACTCTACATAGTCGTTCAAAATATCCGGGACTCCTTCAATATGGGTCACGTAACTCTGAGGCGGATGTGATCGCGTATTATTCCTCAAATCAGCCATTTTTTTATCCTTGTAATATGGGCCATCGACAATCACGAGCAGCACGCAGGCCTCCTCGCTACTACTTTGAAATTGCCGAAGTAATTTTTCCATTTCTTTATATTGACTGTCTTGATTGCCACCACTTTCCCGGGTGTATTTATGTGATGCATAGATAGTCGTATTACCGGTTCTCCATCGGAAATCTAGAGATTTTGAAGGAGGATTTTTCATGCCTTTTCTAATTTCCCCATCACTTGTTATGTATAGTGCATCTTTTCCCGATTTTTTCAAAACTTCAAATTCGTTAACCTGCTCTAAGTTTTGTAGCCATTCAGCTGCCATTTTTTCATGCAATCCAGTTCGCCTAGGTTCCTTTGCAAAATGTGCAGCAAACATAGGGTCTTCTCGAATTTTCTCAGATATAACTTTTGCTCCATATTCAAACCGCAAGGCAAAAAGCTCTATTCTTTTGAGTAGGTTTTTTTCTGATTTCTTGAGACGATTTTCTACCTCCTGGACATTTCTACGCCAGGCGCGCAGTTCTTCCGCATCATAATCAGGAGGAGGTTTTGGCATGATGAACGATTCCTCGCGCTAGATCCCAATCACATCTACGCCGATATCGGCCATCTTTTCGAATGCCCTTATAACAAGTCATTAGGACATCATGGGTTGCTTCTCGAAATTCTGTGAGAATCTGATTCCAATAATTAATCTGGATTTTTTCATCAACTAGTAACTTGGTTATATGCCGCCCTGTCTTTTTCACGTTATAGTCTGCCAACTCATCAATGTCGCAAAAACGTATGGAGGCTGTTTGCGTATTATCTAAGGCAATTAATCCAACATTGCCGTCAGGATCATTGAAACGGACAAGGGGTCCATCTGGAATTGGATGCGGGCGAAGTTTTTGTAGTTTGGATAGAATCCCAACTTTTCTGTGCCCTGACCAGATGTGAATATCTTCGACTGAAGTTGGCCCAAATAATGCCAACCCAACTGGGTGTCCTGTGTCTTCAAACATTTGGGTGGTCAAAGACACGAATGTTTGTAAGCGATCTTGAAAGAGTTGTGCCCTTATAAAAGATTCTGGCACGAGTGCGGCAATCCAAGAACAATGTGCTAGGCATTTTTCGAGGGCTAGCTTGTAGACATCATCGTGTGGGCAATCGGGGAATGGCAAGCCGCGGACGGAGGCGCTGTTTTTCGCGAGCCATGGGGGATTCGTAATGCATACGTCGTACCCTAAAGGAAAACTTTTTAGCGTGTTCCGTTTTTTAACCTCTGCGCAAGCAGGCTCTATGTCGAAAGATGAAAACTTGTTACATAGCCCCATGCCTTGTAGCCGCCATATCAAGCTGTTCGCGCCGGCAAAGGGTTCTAGAATAGTTTTTGAAGGTAAGTTGGCGAATCTGGCCCAGCGTCGAAACGCACGGTGTGCAAACGGGTTGCCAGATGTGTAGTACTGCCCGTGCCCTCGCTTGGTGTGTTCCCAATGATCCACGGCATTTACCTGTAGCATTGATATAGCTATTTACTGAATCCTTGAGTGTCAAACTTATACATCTGGAGAGTTTATGTGACTTATGAGCCAACGGCCATATTTGAATTATATCATAGAGGCATATATGGTGTAGATTTGTTGCTTTAAGTCCTAGATATAGTGTTTAATGCTTTTTATAGTGGAAACGAAGTAATCTCTTATCCTGGGTCATTCCGAATCATCGGCACTAATTCCGATTTCTTTAGCAAAACGAATCAATTTGTCGTCATCTTGTGACATCTCTAATTTTTGTCTAACAGCGTCTTTAAAACCCTCGGCATCGTCTTCCGCACCGTTGATAATTGGAATGAATATTTGACTGTTATTAACGATACATGCCATACAGTCTTCATTTCCAACGACGGGCTCGAGAATTCTTCTTGCTACTTCTCCATTCCTTTGATCCAATGATGCATGATTTATCAATAAGTCGGAGAGAGATAAAAACCTGTCAGGAGTAATTGAGATTTCAGAGATAAAAAGGTCCCTGATGTTTTTTGCGGCTGCCTTTAATTTCCCTTTATGTATCTTTTCGTAAAAAATACTCCAACTAGCACTTTCACTCATTTCAAATCCTCCCATAGCGACTTCGATTAATAACTCTCGATAAACCGTTATGACATTATCAGGAATCGGCTTCAATTTGTCTGCGGCAAGTAAATGGCAGGTCACTTTATATATGAACGAAGAGTCGTTCCGAAGGGCACTTTGCCACTCTTTAATGCTTAAAGAGGTCAACCATTCTGAGGCCGTTTCAATAAGATGATGCGAAAGACCGCACTCTACTTGTGCGGCGTGTTCAATTAGCTCATGATCAGTTATGTGGTTTGAGAAATTTTCTACAGTAATTTCTTCTTGGGCATATCCCTCCCATCCGTTAAGACAGTTTATAAAAGCTTCTGGTTCAATCTCAAGAGAGGATTGGAGACGAGTGTAGCGCTCTAGCACTGGAACAATGCTCAATCTAGCGCCATCGCGTAAATGTAATATCAATTCTGTTATGACAGCTTTCAGGATAGGTTGCGGCCAGTCTGGGTAATTGATCAAAAGAGGGCCGAGAGATTTGTAATACTCTATTCTTTCTGCAACACGGAGGACTGTGTCTGTATCTGTTTTACTTAAAATAACTTCATCAACTCTTCCAATGTTTGGGAAATCAGCCCCGATGGCCAAGCGCATGACTAGCAAATCAAATTGCACATCTGAATCTCCCTCTACTTGGGATAGAAGTTCTGCGACTGAACGAGCTCCCATTGTTTTTTATGGGTTTTGACGTTGCGAGTGCTCGGTAAAGTTCATAGAATGGACCAACATTTTTAGCATTTAAGGAGTCAGATGCTATTTCCTCTTCAAGACGCGTAAGGACTGAGTCAAAGTCATAATCCTCAGTAACGACGGATAATACAGATAACCCGATCAAGTCATTTGGGATTTTTTCATTAATATAGTTTTGAAGTTCTGATCCATCGCATTCAAGTTTATATTTCTTAACACTAGTGTCCCAACATTAAGCAGATAAAGCAATTGTAACTTATTGATCTTCAATCTCTATGCTTCATTTCTGAGGTGTCAGAGGCTTGAGGAAATGGGGCCCTGACATAGTACAAGTTCCCTTTCACATGGAGGAGGGCCGACTAGGTATACGGGGCAAATGGTTTTTTCACAACTCATGGAACAGTTGCCCTGGCATACGTTCCGGCGTTGCGTGAGGCGTTATGACGGTGAGTACAAAGTCAAGACATTCCGGTGTTCCGAGCAATTCCGGTGTATGGCTTTCGCTCAACTCACAGAGCGCGAAAGTTTGCGCGACATCGAGACCTGCCTGAGGGCGCAGGCGAACAAACTTCCCCATCTGGGGATCGGCCATGGTGTTTCCCGGAACACGTTAGCCAATGCCAACCGGGTCCGCGACTGGCGGATTTACGAGGACTTTGGTCAGCGCCTGATCCAGACGGCGCAGAGGCTGCGGGTCCGCGAGGCCCCGGGTCTGCAGACTCTCTCGTCCATCTATGCCTTGGATTCCTCGATCATCGACCTCAGCCTGAATCTGTATCGCTGGGCGCACTTCCGGCAGACGAAGTCCGCCGTCAAACTGCATGCCTTGCTCGATATCCAGAGGAAAATCCCAGCCTTTGTCCATATCTCCAAAGGGAAACGGCACGATGTCAACATTCTCGACCTGTTGTGCCCCGAGGCCGGGGCGGTCTATATCATGGACCGCGCCTATCTGGATTTCTCTCGCCTTCGCGAACTGGACCGAGCGGGGGCCTTCTTCATCCTGCGCGCCAAATCCAACAACCCGATTGCAACGCCAGTCTTCCAGGCCGGTGGACCGCTCCACCGGACTCATCTGCGACCAGGTGGCCCGGTTGACCGGAACCCGCAGCGCCAAAGACTACCCCGACCAGATCCGAAGAGTCCGCTATCGGGATCGGGAAAGGAACAAGACCTTGGTCTTCCTGACCAACAATTTCAACCTGCCCGCTTTGACTATAGCGGAACTGTATCGCCAGCGCTGGCCGGTCGAATTGTTTTTCAAGTGGATCAAACAGCACCTGAGAATCAAGGCGTTTTACGGGACCTCGGCCAATGCGGTGAAGACGCAGATCTGGATCGCGATAACCGTATACGTACTGATCGCGGTACTCCGGGAGCGTTGGCGAATCGAGGCCAGCCTGTACACAATGCTACAGATCTTGAGCTTGACGATATTCGAGAAAGCAAATTTATATCAACTACTTAGGCAAGAGAATATCCTGGAGCGCCCGCACGAGGCATGTAAACAGTTGAATTTACTCGATTAACGTTGGGACACTAGTGATTTCTTATACTCATTTTGTGCAGCTTTGACATAGTCCTGAAAAATTTCTGGAGCTTTTTTAAGTGGCGAAATCAAAGACAACAAATCAATATCTAGATGATTCTCCTGCACGCATTCGTCTAGACTGGAAAGAGCGTGATAATACATAGAGCCGCTGAATTTTTCCGCCTGCCTGATTTCTTTCACTAGGTACTTAGTCAAGCTGAGGCACCTTTCACTTGAACTTTTTGCTAGTAACAGTCCATGAGTCCTCGTGAATTTCTGGCCTGAAAGAGAACCTCCGGTCTCCTTTGCGCAGAGTTCATCCCAAATGCCAGTAATTCGTTCCGAGGGAATGACATCGGGGTCATAATCTTCAAGTGCATTAATGGCAGCAACTGCATTGTTGATTTCGAAATCATCTTGAGCGATTACTTCTTCAAGGATATTAATAAAATGCTGGTGAAGAGATAGCTCTTTGAGCCTCACCCCGTTAGCGCTCCTTAATGAATTCTGAATTTCCCGTGTGAGTGTGACTTGGCTCGCTGAAGTTAGTGGTACGTGATATGCCAGCGCAGCAATATTGTCCGATAGATTCTCATCATCTGCAAAAATTGGCTCTACTCCTGCAAGGTATTCACGATTTAAGATCTGACTCACAGGTTCTGCCAGTATTTGTTTTTTAGCAAGCACAAAAACTGCTATATACCGCAGCAAAATTTCTTCCTCCACAGCTAAGCGGAGAGAAACCATTTCATTGATGAAAGCGATGATGCCTCGAGGAGTGATTTCTTTTTGAAGGCGGTCGAATATTTTTCTCGCATACTGTAATTCTTCCCTCTCATTTTCTCCGAAGGCCTCTTCAAATTTTGAATCAAAGAATTTCTGCCAACCTGTCAACACAGGTGGGGCTACACGATAGATGATGGGGAAAGATTTTTTCAAAAACTCTTCTGCATCATCATCATCATCATCGAAAACAGACATGATGTGCTTTCTGTCAAATGGCACGATTACCCAGGGTGCACGACAAATTTGTGGGGTTTTTCGGGATTGACAGGAGGACGGGGGCTATCGCATAATATCTGGTAATGTTTTCATATACCAGTAGAGGCCGTGATGAACTTGGAATCTTCCCTCGAAATCCTGAACCGTC
>JAPONY010000058.1 GCA_026713705.1 Gammaproteobacteria bacterium | reverse complement strand
GTCTTCTACACCATGCCCGCCGGCACGGAACTGCGTCTGACCTACTCCGAAGTCTCCAACGACGACAACGGAACCTATGGCCAGGGCATCTCCGGTACCGGACTGGGTTCGCCTGGTGCGGAAATCGAGATGTTCGCCGTCGGTATCGTGCACTGGTTCGACTGATTCAGTCTAGCCAAGGCACGCCACACAAAGCAGGCGCCCTTCGGGGTGCCTGTTTTTTGTTGAAGGATGGGTAGCCGCGTTAGTCAGTCACTCACGCATAACGTGGTCTGCGGATAGTTCCATGAAGGCAACAGATTACCCTTTGCATGGAAGGGATTCGGAGTTGAACCAAGGATGCCAAAACTACCCAGACTTGTCTTACCTGTCCATTCTCCTGTTTTCACGCAAGCCATCCTCGTTCAGTAGCACCCACTTTTCAAGTTTGGCAACAGTTTGTCGAGTACAGAATTCAGCATCTTGATCCGAATCGGGGAGAGCCGAAGGTGGAAGAAGTTCAGGGAATTTCACCAACCGGACTTGAAGGGATTGACGACTGTCAAGTGTTCGATGCGTTGTCCATTCTGTAGGTCTTCCGCAAGCAAGGTGTCGCACTCTGCCCCGAGTGCGGACGCAATAATCAGGCAATCATAGAACCCGAATCCATACGATTGAGCGAGGGAAAGCGCTTTCGTGTGCGTTGCGGCATCCAATGGAAAAACAGGATCAAGGATTTCCCGTAACTTGGCTACTCTTTGGGCGACAAGCTCCCATCCAAGGCCATGTTTACGATGAAGGACATTGCTGAATTCATTCAAAACCTGCACACTTATCACGGCATCAGGGGAAATGGCTTGCCGCGCGATGTCGCTTTGGGGGTCGGTGCCTTGGGCATAGATCAAGACATTTGTGTCAAGACATGCTCATCGGGCATTGGCTTCCTCTCGGTCAAATACATAATTGTCTGGAATAGGCAAAGGATTTTCCCTAAGGTATCTCAAATACTCGGCAATTTTTCTACGCTTGATTGCCTGTACTTGTTCAGTGGCTTCCGTCTGGCGATTGTCCTTTACAACAGTAATATGCTCCGGTTTGGCAGATACGATTTTTAAATCGTCGCCAGACTTCAAGCCAAGATCCCGGATTAATGCCTTGGGCAACCGAATGGCAAGCTTATTATTCAAATATGTGACGCGCAGAATAGCCCTCTCGGACATTCCATTGCGGATTAATTATAAGCGAGACCATAGTGATTCAAATTGTTTCAAGGCTGCGAATTTGGAGCCTTCCATCAGTCCAAATGGCTTGGCCCTCTATGGTATTATGCCTGCGTGAACACATTGACGGACACGCTGACTGCCGCGCAGGCACTTCGAGATGCCGGGGTGGAAAAATCCCAAGCAGAGGCGCATGTGCGCGTGATGGCGCAAATCGTCAGGGAAACTCAGGGAGATTCCGCGACAAAGGCAGATATCTCCAGACTGGAATCAGATATCTCCAGACTGGAATCAGAAATACGGACCATTAAGTGGATGGTTGCAAGCGGATTTGTCATTCTCGCCCTGATGATTGCCCTGCGACCTGCCTTTGGATAAGTTGAATTCTTTTTTGGCACCAGTCAAGATACCCTGCCTCAGGTCAATCTTCATTCCCTGAAGAACCTTTTATACGCCTGCGTGACGGTTCTTTGCGCCGTGTGCATTATCTCGCCTGCTCCGGATTCGATTTGAGGGCATTTTACTTGGGCAGTGAGTAAGATTCCGTGAGGCCGAGACCCACGGCTTCAACTTTAGTGATGAACTGTCGCTATTCCGATGGCATCCGCGGCCTTGCGCAGACGGTGGTCGAAGGTCGCTAGAGGAGATCCCGCCGGAAAGCCGCCTCCAAGTACGCAACATCGTAGACGGTCAAAGCAAATCGGCGCGCGAAGTCAAGGAGTTGCGCTTCATCGTGACTTCCGTCAATCTCCACGTTCAGCGCAAGACCGGCAGCCAGAATCCTTGACGCCTGCTCGGATGAAATGCGTCCACGGCGTTCGTTCGTCAGTAGCACATTACGGAATTCGTACCCCCATATGCGCGGAGCGACTCTGCCCTCGTTGGCAACGCGCAATACAGTCTCGGTCACGACCAGGCCATCTTCCTCGCCCATGCACCAGGAGAGAAATACGGAGTTATCTACGACGATCAATAGCGATGCCCTTCGTGGGTCATGGCCATCAGTTCTGCCAATGGCGCTAACTTGATGTGCTGTCGAAGTTCGGCAATGCGGTCAAGTGCCTCCTGCGCCCGCTCTTGGTCTGTTGCAATGGGAACCAGTCGGGCGACAGGCTTGCCGTGCCTCGTGATCGTCAGATTTTCACCTCTCGCCACGCGGTCAAGCAATTTTGGCAGATGCGTCTTGGCTTCATAGGTTCCTATCATTTCCATAATAGCCTCCTGAACAAATTGGGCAATCAGCCAAGTGTTGAGTGTCTCTGCTTCGCTCGGACCGATTTTCCCGTCCGCGATCAGGCCTCGGCACAGTCCCAGCAGGGCAGAAATCTGGTAGTCGTCCAGATTGTTGGTCGGCATGCCATCACGACTAAGAGGGACTTCCGCATCCGGGCGGTTGTCGATCAGACCACACACTAGCCGCTTCAATTCTGTACCTTCACTAGCATCCAGCACCCCGTCTTCGAGCATTTGCCCGACTTGCATCCGCAGGGTTTGCACAAGAGGGTGCCCGGTCCCTTCCTGATCTATCAGCCAAGCGTAAAGCGACTCTGCTTCGCTTTGGACGATCTTCCCGTCGGCAATCAAGCCCCTGCACAACCCCAGCAATTCCGAGATCTGGCGTCCGCTCAGCCGGGCACGACTGAACTTTAAAAGATGCATGGAGTCAGACATGAAGCGACAGCAGACCATCCCGGCTGGAGCCTCAGTTTACGAGATCGACAGGGCCTTGCAAAAAAGAGAGTTTCCAGGGCTGCTTCAAGTAAAAAATATTTCTAATGCGGCCAATCTCAGCTAAGGCACACCCCACAAAACAGGCGCCCTTCGGGGCGCCTGTTTCTTTGGAGGGAACAATCCCGCAGCCGTGCGCACTACATGCCCCAGACTTCGACCTCCGCGCCCTCGAACGATTCCCGGCGCCGAAATATCCTGTCTTCCCATTTCTTCTCCTCGTCCCGGTCGAAGATCACCAGATGCCCGCACTCCGCCGCGCAACGGTCCATGTACGCCGCCGTCTGCTCCAGCCCCGAACGGATCGTGGCCTCCAGACCCTTGTGCAGCAACTTGCACTCGATCACGTACTTGCGCGTCCGCTCGCCCTGAAACCAGACAATCAACAGGTCCGTGCGACGATGCCCCAGCCCGTATTCCCGCTCCACCCGCCCGCCGCCGTTGACGATCCGCTGCAGGAACGCCTGCAGCAGCAGCTGCGGACCCGCCTCCTTGTACTCGAAACGCTCCAGCCAATGCTCCGAGTGCTCCCGGAAAAACTCCTGGAAGGCCGCCAGCAATTTCGGTACGTCCAGATTCCCCACAGCGTCCACGTACCACGCCGTCTCCTGCGGCAACTTGCGTTGCACTTCGTGGCTGAGGACACGGGGGAGCACTTCCGCATAGATCGGGTTGGCAATCTGCAAAGGCGCATCCGGGTCCTGGTCAATCAGGCCCAGGTCCCGCACATACTCGCAGTCCTCATCCGAATCGCGGAAATCCAAGCCCTCTCCACCCTGCAAAATAGGCTCGATCACGCGCCGCACCCGGCCTTCTTTCAACTTGTCCGCCAACTGGTCCAGATGTGTCTCGCGCTTTACGATGAGAAGTTCCTCCGCCTCGCGGATGTCCTCCGGCTCGACGGCGCGCCCGAAATCCCGGAATTGACTGTGCGGAAAACAGGTCCGGCTCGCCAGCGCGTTCACCAGCCAAGGCTGGCCGTTTGTCCGCTCCCACACCGTCTCCAATGCCTCCGGACTGAACGCCTGACCGGTCTGCGCCGTGTGCTGCTCCAGTAGCGCCACGACCTCCTCGCGAGAGAAATCCCCTAGCCGCAGCGACTCGGCCTTGACGTTGAAGGCGCTGCCGCCCGCGATGATCTCGCCGGTCGAACCCGAATGGATGCGGTACTCGCGCACGTCGCGCACCCCGCACAAAATCACGCTGTGGGGAAAATGCCG
>JAPONY010000057.1 GCA_026713705.1 Gammaproteobacteria bacterium | reverse complement strand
GTCGCGGATCGTGCCGGTCTCGCGGCATTGCGCGAGCAGCCGGGTCAGCTGCGACCGCGAAAACCCGGTCGCCTTTTCCAGATACGCCTTGAGCAGGCCCTTGTCGAGCTTGCCCAAACGCGGGTAATCAAACTGCTGGTAGGTGGCTTCGATGAAGCGATAGGCATCGCAGCGGGAAACCGGCTCCAGGTCGAACGAGTCGTTGCCGGCGGTGAAGTCGCGCAGGTCCTGCAAGGTCCGAACGCGGAGAGTGTTTAAGTTCAAGATCATCCTCCGGATGATCCCACACCCGCTTCAGGCTCACTTCTCGTTGGAAACCGCTTCCGCTTCAGGCTCATATATGGTTCGTCCCCTCCCTGCAAGTTCCGAAGCTGAGGAGAGGGATCGATCGGCTGCACACATATATCCGGCCTCTTGATGGGAGCATAGAGTCTCCCGGGCCACCATGGGTTTCGCACGCCTCGGCCTCATCATTTCATCGGCCTCGAAGGCCTATGAGCCTGCCAGGTTCCCGCGGCGTCGGTCCGACCTGTTCCGCCATGCTCTGCTTCGTCCCTGCAACCGATCGACGGCCGAAGGCCGCCGGGATACGGAGGGAAGCCTCACGCCATAGAGACTTCCTCCCGGTAAGTTCCGCCGTGCCGGAGCAGCGCCCAGGCGATGCGGAGATTCTTGTTCGCCACCGCCACCGCCGCGACATTTCGGTGATGGCGCTGCTGGATGCCGCAGGCCCAACGGCTGCAGTCGTCTTCCTGGTCCCCCGCGAAGCGAAGCACCGCCTGCGCGCCCTGAATGACCAGGGTCCGCAGATACACGTCGCCGCGCTTGCTGATCGGGCCCAGCTTCGGCTTCCCGCCGGTCGAGTACTGCTTCGGGACCACGCCCACGCAGGCCGCCATCTCCCGGCCGCTGCGAAAGCCCTCGCCGTCGCCGAACTTCGCGACCAGCGCGCTGGCGCACAGGTCGCCGAAGCCGGGAATCGTCTTCAGCCGGCGGCACCGCTCGTCCGATGCCACATGCGCCTCGATCCGCGCCTGGTACTGCGCGGCCCGTGCGTCCAGCCCGAGCACCTCCGCGTAGCCGTCCGCCAGCAACTCGCGCACCGCCGGCAGCAGACCGTTCTCGCCGTCCTCCAGGATCTCCGGCACTCGCTTGCGAAACTGATTCGCACCCAGCGGAAGTACCACCCCGAACTCCGACAGCATCGAGCGCAACTGGGTGATGGTCCGCGTGCGACTCTTCACGATCCGCTCCCGCATCCGGTGCAGCAGCTGCACCGCCTGCGATGCTTCCGAACGCACCGGCACGAAGCGCATGTTCGGACGGCTCACCGCCTCGGCGATCGCCTCCGCGTCCCGCGCGTCGTTCTTGTTCGACTTCACGAACGGCTTGACGAAGGACGGCGAGATCAGCCGCGCATCATGGCCCTGCCCCATCAGCAAGCGCGCCCAGTGGTGGGCGCTGCCGCACGCCTCCAGCCCGACCCGGCACGGCGGCAATTGCGCCGTGAAGCGCTCCAGCCGCGCCCGCGTGAATTTCTTCTCCAGCACCACCTTCCCATGCCGGGTCAGGCCGCAGACGTGGAACACGTGCTTGGCCAGGTCCACGCCCAGGTAGGCGATCCGAAGTTGCTGTATAGTCTGGTTCATAGCGTTTGTCCCGCTTCCGCGATGGTTGGTAGTACTCTCATTGTGGACGCATTAGGCGCCTCTGGGAAGCGGGACGAACCATCCCATCATTTGTCGTTGGAAGAGACTGAATCTTGGAGAAAATCGTCGCTGCTGGTAGACTGCTTTCCGGATGGGCGATTAGCTCAGGGGGAGAGCGCTGCCTTCACACGGCAGAGGTCGCTGGTTCGATCCCAGCATCGCCCACCACTCCCGCAGCATCCCTTGATTCGGCAATCGAGCCATGCTTTGCCTGTTAGAATTTGGGTGAATTCCGCCCCCATCGGTTAAGCGGATAAACCACGGGATTCCTAATCCCGGACTGGTGGTTCGAATCCACCTGGGGGCGCCACCCCTCAGATCGGACAGACGATCTCGCCGAGGTGCTTGATCAGGCGCATGTTCTCTTTGTAGTCGATCGGCACAACCACCAGAGACGGTCCCTTTTCCTCGAATGCAGTCTCCAGCGTCGCCTCAAGATCCCGGCTGGCCGTCACCAGGTGCCCGTGCCAGCTGAATGCCCGGGCCAGGTCCAGCCAGTCCGGATTCGTGAACTCCAGCTCCGTATGGCTGTTGAACTGCTGCTCCTGTTTCCAGGAAATCAGCCCGTAGCCGCCATCCTCCCAGACCATCACGACGATCGATACCCCCAAGCGGCTGGCGGTCTCCATCTCCTGCACATTCATCAGGAACCCGCCATCGCCGCAGATCGCCAGGATCCGGCGGGTCGGATGCACGAGGCTGGCCGAGATCGCACCGGGCAGCGCAAACCCCATTGAGCAAAACCCGTTTGGAATCAAGCATGTATTCGGTTCATGGCAGTGATAATGGCGAGCGATCCACATCTTGTGCGCGCCCACGTCGGACAGCAGGATATCTGACGGGCCCATGACCTCGCGCACGTCCCAAAGCACCTTCTGCGGGCGCAGCCTGCCTTCCGTGTCGTCGTCCTTGTAGGCCGCGAAATCACTCTGCATCTCCTCCCGGACCCTTTTTTCCCGGCTCAGGTCCCAGTCCATCTTTCCATGCGCCCGTGCCCGCTCGTTGAGCATGGCCAGGGTCTGAGCCAAATCACCGACCAGTTCCACTTCGGGATGGTAGTGCACATCGATCTCCGCCGGCAGGAAATCTGCATGGATGATGGTCTTGAACCCGTCCGGATTCCACAGATGCGGGTGATACTCGACCATGTCGTAGCCCAGCGCCAGCACCACGTCCGCCGCATCGATCGCACAAGAGACCATGTCCTTGGCCCCCAAGCCAATGGTGAACAGACAGTAGTCTTCCTCCATATCGACACAGCCTTTCGCCATGAACGTGCTGATGACACCGATGTTGTTCTGCTCGCAGAACATGCGCAATTGCTGGCTGGCCCGAGTCCGGATACAGCCGTTTCCGGCAAGGATCACCGGATTTCGTGCCCGGCACAACATTTCAAAGGCTCGGTCGATTTGCTCCCCGGCCGGGATCGGCCGCCGGAAGCGGATCGGAGAAATCGGTTCCGCGTCTGTTTCGTGTTTCGCAACATCCTCCGGCAGTTCGAGATGAACGGCACCAGGCTTTTCGCTGCGCGCGATGCGAACCGCCTTGCGCACGATTTCCGGGAGGCTGTCCGCCTGGATGATGCTAGTGGACCATTTCGTCACCGCGCGGAACATGCTCACGGCATCCATGATCTGGTGGGATTCCTTGTGCTGGCGGGCGGTAGAGCCCTGGCCGGTCAGCACCAGTAGCGGCGATCGGTCCATGTTGGCGTTCGCCACACCCGTCACCAGGTTGGTCGCGCCCGGACCCAATGTCCCCAGGCAACCCGCAGGCTGCCCGGTGAGCCGGCCGTACACATCGGCCATGAAGGCTGCCCCTTGTTCGTGCCGGGTCAGAATGAACTGGATCTTGTCCGACTTCGACAGAGACATGACGAAGTCCGCGTTCTCTTCCCCGGGAACACCGAATACGTACTCGATGCCCTCAACCTCAAGGCAACGGACAAACAGATCTGACGCTTTCATTACTGGAGGTCTCGCCCGCTCATTTTAGACTCAATGCTTGCGTGCCAAAGTCAGACCGTCGCCGATCGGCACCAAACTGACCATGACCCGCGAATCGCTCGCCAGCATCCGGTTGAATTCCCGAATGGCAACTGTATCGGATTCCTGCTCGGAAGGGTCCGCCACCCGCCCGGACCACAGGGTGTTGTCCACCGCAATCACTCCCCCAGGCCGTATCAGGTCCAGAAGATGCTCGTAATACGCCTGGTAGCTCCCTTTGTCCGCATCGATGAAGGCAAAATCGAAACGCCCGGCCTCCCCGGCTTGACGCATTTTCTCCAAGGTTTCGAGTGCCGGAGCCAAACGTAGGTCGATCCGCTCCGCGACTCCGGCCTGCTGCCAGAATTCCCTTCCAATCGCCGTCCATTCCTCGCTGATGTCGCAGCACACCACCCGCCCGCGAACACCAACCGTCTGAGCCATACACAGGGCGCTGTAGCCGGTATAGGTGCCGACCTCGATCACCTGCTGCGCATTCATCAATCTCAGTAACAGCTTGAAGAATTGCCCCTGTTCAGGGCTGATCTGCATGTAGTGTTCCTCCAGCGTCGCCGTGCGGGCGCGCAAGGCGCGAGCCACTGGATCCTCATCCACCGAAACGTCCAGCAGGTACTGATGGAGCACATCGTCAAGACCAAGGGTCCGTGTGCTCATGACCCCTCCCGCAGGACCGTGTGCACGGTTCGGCTGCCGAGCGGCTGCACGGGCCGGGCATTCCGCCCCATTCGCTGCTCCAGCCAACGCTGCTCCTCCGGGCCCATGGCCATCGGCTCCATCGCCAACAGCCAATTCACTCCTTCGGTACACGGCGGAGTCGTAAACGAGCCTCGGTAGCCGACAAGGCGACCCTGCCGGGGAACCAGTCCAGCCGGATCAAGGGTCAGGGACTCGCCGGCCTCGGCCGCTTGCAACCAATTCCAGAAAGAATCCGGAAAGGCCTGCGCCGCATCAGGGCGCAACGCGACCCCCAGCACGGCAATCTCTCTCGAATCGGCCACATGCACAAGATGGAGTTCTCCCAAGTCTGCGGTATCCGACCACAAATGTTCACTCGGAGTATGGAAGTGGAATTGCCTCAAGGAAAAGGTCCGATCCCCGAGGAGCAACTGGGAACCCGGCTCCATATCTATCCGGACGGTGTGCACGTTATCGCTCAGCCGAGCGGTCGTCGGCTGATAGTGGAGCGCGAAGCGCTCGGCCGTTGGCTTTACTTCTTCGCCCGCCAGAGCGATCGGGGATTGCTCCGAGCCCTCGGCACACGCCACCCAATCCGGATGAAGGCGCCCCCAGTGGTCTGGACCTTCATCCCCGTGGTAGCCCCAGCAAGGCTGCTCTTCAGGCTTGCAAGAGGTCACGGCAAGAGCCCGGCCCGTTGCGAGAGACAGCCCGAAGCATGCGAACGAGCCTAGGAAATTCCGTCGATTCCACGCCATGGAAATCCCCGGTGGATGGGAAAAACACTCAATTCGCTCTCGGCACCAAAATTACGGCTCATTGTACCTGTCCGCCCTCGGCATTCCGGGCGCGAATGCCACATAAATGGTAGAGTATGCGCGCCCGAGGATTCGCCATGCCTCTTCCCGACCAGATCGCCCCGTCCATTCTGTCCGCAGACTTCGCGCGCCTCGGCGCGGAAGTGGATGCGGTCGTGGAAGCTGGAGCCGACATGATCCATTTTGACGTAATGGATTACCACTATGTTCCCAACCTCACCATCGGCCCGCTGGTCTGCGAAGCCCTGCGCAAGCATGGCGTCACCGTGCCCATCGACGTGCACTTGATGGTGACCCCGGTGGACGGGCTGATTAACGACTTTGCCAAGGCAGGCGCCAGTTCCATCACGTTCCACCCGGAAGCGACCCAGCACGTGGACCGCAGCCTGCAATTGACCCGCGACCTTGGCTGTAAGAACGGGCTGGTGCTCAACCCGGCCACGCCTTTGAGCGCCTTGGATCATGTCCTGGACAAGATCGACATGGTGCTGCTGATGTCCGTCAACCCCGGATTCGGGGGGCAGTCCTTCATTCCGCAAACGCTGGAAAAAATTCGTCAGGTCCGGGCTCGGCTCGATACCTGCGATCAGCCGGTGCGCCTGGAGGTTGATGGTGGCATCAAGATAGACAACATTGCCAGCGTGAAAGCGGCTGGCGCGGATACGTTCGTCTGCGGCTCCGCCATCTTCGACAGCGACGATTACTCGGCCACGATGACTGCATTGCGTGCAAAACTCGCCTAGGCCTGACGGGCTGGTAAAAACTGAGTAGGGATGGGTTTGAATGATGATAGCCGATGAGTTTGAAGAATCCGACAATGATGCAGAACCAAGTCTGTATCCTCTTGACGAATACGAACTGGGTCTCATGAGCGAGGCATCGGAAATAATCCGGAGAATTATTCAGGAACACATACCCTACATGTCGGCTCAGATGTCTTTCGACATTTCGTGTCTGCTCCAAGTATTTGAACAAATGCCACAGAGAATTCCAGGGATGTACCTGAGCTTCACGTTTCTCACACCCGGATTCTCAGAAGGTAATTATGGTTGGGCCGATGTTGGCGTGTTTGGAGATAGTTTTAATTTAGGTTGGGGCCGGCATGTTTATGACGATCAGGTGGGAGGAGATACGGAAAGTGAGACTATTTTTTCGACAACTGCGGGGACAGATGGGAAAAAAGGCAATTTAGAGGAATGGATCCGTTTTTTCAGGGAACTAAACGTTGAGAGATTGTCTTGCGGTGAGAATGAATCAGACTACGAGAAAATTCGATATGCAATTCAATATGCGGATGCAGATTAAGTAATGGGAGTGATGTCCGATAGAGAAATCTGCTATTCAAGTTTTTTGCCTCAAACCGTAGCGAAATCCTCAACCGAAATCTTCTCAGCACGGTCTTGAGCCTGCCATAGATCATACGCCATCTGCATCCCGAGCCAAGTCTCAGGGGTCGAACCAAATGCCTTTGACAAGCGTATCGCCATATCAATGGAAATACCTGTGCGCTCGTTGACGAGTTTGGAAAGTGCCTGACGTGTAACCCCCAAGCCCTGAGCGGCCCGGGTAACGGAAAGCCGCAGAGGCTCAAGGCATTGCCTTTTCACGATCCCGCCTGGATGTGGAGGATTTTTCATCGCCATGTTCAGTCTTCCCAGTGATAGCCAACATAATGCGCTGAGATACGAGACCCGGCACATGATACACACACTCTCATACGAACACCGGAGTGGTTCCCAGACCGGTCGCTGCATTATGCTATAGACACCAAATGTTGCGGTGACCTGTCAATTGACAACTGACGTATGATGGATATGAAGCCAAGATGCTCAGTCCAAATAAGGTACAATGCCGACATTCACGTTGGCTGACGAAATAGGCTTATGGGCGGCATCAGCATCTGGCAGATTCTTATCATTCTGGCCATCGTGCTGTTGCTGTTTGGCACCAAGCGCCTGCGCAATATCGGCGGTGATCTCGGCGAAGCCATCAAGGGTTTCAAGCAATCCATGCAGTCTGCCTCACAGACTGACAAGTCCGAGACTAGCGATTCCACCGAATCCAAGAAAGACACCTCGGACAGTTAGCGCCTAGTTGGTGGCAGCGATGCCACTTAAATCTTAACTTTCAGAGGCAGGCAAGCAACCTGCTCTACTCCATTTTCCCGGTTCCACGCAGGCAACAACCCGCGGATCGGGAAGATTAAGGCCCCCTACCTTAATTTTTTAAGTCAATTTTCTACTCAGAACTTCTTCCAAAAGGAAAGGTCTTTCATGCATAAGCATATTGCAATATTTTCTTGCAATATATATAATGCAATATATAACAGGAGGGAGGATTATGTCTGGACAAATGGTCGGGCGCAGAATCAAAGCGTTACGAGAAAAGAGAAACTTAACGCAAGATGAACTCGCAAATCTTTTCGGATTCAAGGACCGACAAACCGTTTCTTCAATCGAAACCGGGGCACGTCGTGTCACGGCCGAGGAACTGGTGCTTGCGGCAGAGAAACTCGGAGAGTCGCTTGATTATTTCATCGACCCATTTCGACTCGACGGCGAAGGCTGTTTTTCATGGCGACAGACAAGCGCAAACACTGAACAACTAGACGCGTATGAGCAACGCGCAGGAAATTGGATTGCTGCATTCCGAACCTTACGTTCCCAGGTTGGGCATGAGCCGCCACTCCTACAGCGCACCCTTCGCCTCAATTCCCGTTCGAGTTATGAGGACGCCATGCAAGCGGGGGAGCAATTTGTCAGCCAGTTCAAACTCGGGAAAGCACCTGCATTGCAGCTTGCTGAAGTGATGGAGAATGAACTGGATATTTTGGTGTTGATGGTCGATGCAACTGACGGCGTCTCCGGTGCCGCCTGTCACTTACCTAATCTGGATGCGGTGTTGATTGCGCGCCACGAGGTCTCAGGTCGGCGCCATTTCGATCTTGCCCATGAACTTTTCCATATCCTCACTTGGGAAACCATGCCACCCGAGCATATAGAGGAGGTAGAAGGAAAAACCAGAAATCGCGTGGAGCAACTTGCCAATAATTTCGCCGCCGCGGTGCTCATGCCGTCAGAGATTCTTGATCAGTTCGGTGATTGGTCCGAATTGGCTGAAAAAGAGTTAATTGTCCGCCTAAACATTGTGGCGGACGAACTGCACGTGACCTCCTCGGCACTGATGTGGCGCTTGGTTGCACTTGGCAAACTGAAAAAAGCGATTGCAGAATCCTTGCCCAAGGTCAAACTTCAACACAACGGCCGCCACTCTGCCGCGGAAAAAGATTGCCCTCCCCTGTTCTCTCTGTCCTTCATGAAAATAATCGGAAACGCCATTGAAACCGGGCAGGTTTCCGTCCGGCGTCTGGCGCGATTGTTTGACATGTCTGTCGACGATCTCTCGAACTTGTTTACGGCGCAAGGCCTGAAAAGCCCCATTTCCCTGTGAGGCACCGTGGCCCACCCCGAAAAGCCCATACTGGTCGACACCAATGCGATCATAGAAGCTCACCGGATAAAGGGCTGGCCAGCACTGGCTCGCAACTATCACATAGAAACCGTCGAAGACTGCGTGACGGAAACTCAGACAGGGTTTCAGAATCGCCCCCCTGATCAACGGATTGATGCACAGGCATTGCGCTCGTCGCTGACAGCAGTTCACCTTGTTGGAGACAAGGAACGGGCTACCCTTGCATTAAAAACTCCGGGTGTTTACCTTGATATAGGTGAGGAATCACTCTGGGCTCACGCTCTAGGTCGGGATGAACCTTGGGTTCTCTGCGGACCTGATACGGCCAGCATGCTTGCCGGTGTAAGACTTGGACTCCATGATCGACTGGTAGCACTGGAATCGCTTTTCGATGACATTGGCCACAAGCCAAGAGCACCTCTGAAGGATGCTTATACTAAAAAATGGCTACGAAAAACACTCGACAAATTGGTTTGCGAAGAACTCTTTAATTCGACATAGATCAGGTTCCCGCCTACGGTCTGTCCCTCTGCGCTTAAAATGCGGTCACCAAACAACGGACTCCGCCGTGGACGATCACCCTACCCTGAGTCAGGCTCGGTTTGAGCGCTACCGCTCCGAGGGCTGCACGCATATCCCGCTGGCAACCGCATTGCCGGCAGGCCGGCACGCGGCCTCGGCCCTGTATGCTCCGCTCGCGGACCAACCGGGCAGCTACCTGCTGGAATCCGGGGAAACCGATACGCACGCCGGGCGATACTCGATCATCGGCCTGCCCACGGCAGTGGAACTGATTTACCAGGACGGCCTGTTCCGTGTCGTGGAAGGAGGCGAAACCAAAAGATCCCAGGAGACCTCCGACCCGCTTCCTTGCGTGGAAGACTACCTGCACAGCCACAAGGTCGCCCCCCTCTCGGAGGACCTGCGCTTCGGAGGCGGCCTGGTCGGATACTTCGGCTACGACCTGATCCGGACCATCGAGCCGGTTCTGGCCGGAGGCCGGCCGGAGGACCAGCTCGGCCTGCCTGACATGTGGTTGTTGCAATCAACCGAATTGATCATGCTGGACAACCAGACCGGAAAGATTCTGCTGATCGTCAACCAGCCGGTTGATGTCCCGGATGCCTATGTGGCGGGCTGCCGGCGATTGGAGGAACTGCGCGACCAGATCGAGGAGACCCCGGAACCGGAACCGCTGACGGAAACCCCCGACCGGGAATCCTCGTTCACATCGGAGTTTACCGAAGCCGGGTTCTGTGAAGCGGTACGGACGGCCCGCGAATACATCATCGCGGGAGACCTGATGCAGGTCGTGCTCTCGCAGCGGCTCAGCCGGCCCTTCGAGAGCGATCCGTTCCACATGTACCGGGGCCTGCACGCGCTCAACCCTTCCCCCTACATGTACTTCCTGAACCTCGGCCCGGTCCAGGTGATCGGTTCCAGTCCGGAGATCCTGGTGCGCCGCGAGGGCGACACCGTCACGGTTCGCCCGATCGCCGGCACCCGCTGGCGCGGTACGACCGAGGAGGAAGACCTGAAGTTGGAGGCAGAGCTTCTCGCCGACCCGAAGGAACGCGCCGAACACCTGATGCTGATCGACCTGGGACGCAACGATATCGGCCGGGTCTGCCAGCCAGGCACGGTCCGGTTGACCGAGCAGATGGAGATCGAACGTTACTCTCATGTGATGCATATCGTCTCGAACGTAGAAGGCAAGCTGACCCCGGGCACTTCGACCCAGGACGTGCTGCGGGCGACCTTCCCGGCCGGCACGGTCAGCGGAGCCCCAAAAATAAGGGCGATGGAGATCATCGACGAACTGGAACCGGCTAGCCGCGGCATCTATTCCGGGGCCGTCGGCTATTTCGGATGGGATGGGAACCTCGACACCGCTATCGCCATTCGCACCGCAATCGTTCACAATGGGCAGATTCACGTGCAGGCCGGAGCCGGAATCGTTTACGATTCAATCCCGGAACGGGAATGGCACGAAACCATGCACAAGGCACAAGCCCTACTTCAGGTCGCTGACCGCTACTGCTGACGTACCGCCATCATGTTGCTGTTGATCGACAACTACGACTCGTTCACCTACAACCTGGTGCAGTATTTCGGCGAGCTCGGCGTCGAGGTCAAGGTGGCGCGCAACGACCAGATCAGTCTGGAGACCATTCGCGCCATGGCGCCCCAGCAACTGGTGATCTCGCCCGGTCCCTGCACCCCGAACGAGGCCGGCATCTCGGTCGCGGCCGTCCGCGAATTCGCGGGCCAGATTCCCCTGCTCGGCGTCTGCCTCGGGCACCAGAGCATCGCGCAGGCATTCGGCGGCACGATTGTCCGTGCGGCCCACATCATGCACGGGAAGACTTCGGGCATCCAGCACCAGGGAGAAGCGTTGTTCGGGGATCTGCCGCAACCGCTGACGGCAACCCGCTATCATTCGCTGGTGGTCCGCCGGGACGACCTGCCCTCGTGCCTCAAAATTACTGCCTGGACCGACGACGAGGACAACGAGATCATGGGGCTGCAACATGAAACCGATCCGGTGTTCGGCGTCCAGTTCCATCCGGAATCGATCCTGACCGAAAGCGGCCACCAACTACTGCAGAACTTCCTCGACCAAGCATGACTCCAGAACGCGCCCTCGCCGCCGCCCAGGCCAGCTCCGATCTCGACGCCGAACAGATGGAGGCGCTGATGCGCTCGATCATGGCGGGCGACGTGGAACCCGCGACGCTCAAGTCCCTGCTGATCGCCTGGCGCGACAAGGGGGAGGCGGTCTCGGAAATCGTCGGCGCCGCGAGGGCCATGCGGGCCTGTTCCGTGCGCATCCAAATCGATGCCCCGCAGATTCTCGACACCTGCGGCACCGGCGGCGATGGATTGGGAACCTTCAATGTCTCCACCGCCGTGGCGATTGTCGCCGCAGCGGCAGGCATCACGGTAGCCAAGCACGGCAACCGCGCGGTCAGTTCCAACAGCGGCAGTGCCGATGTGCTCGCCACAGCCGGTCTTGCGATCGATCTGCAACCGGATTCGGTGCGCCGTTGCATCGAAGAGGCGGGCATTGGTTTCCTGTTCGCGCCCTCCCACCATCCGGCCATGCGGCATGCCGCGCCAGTCCGCAAGGAAATCGGGACCCGCACGCTGTTCAACCTGCTAGGCCCGTTGACCAACCCGGCCGGTGCCACCCATCAGCTGATCGGGCTGTTCGATGCCCGCTGGCTGACCCCTTATGCCGAGACTCTGGCAGAGCTGGGCAGCACGCGCGCCATGGCGGTGCACTCGCGGGATGGTATGGACGAACTTTCGCTGAACGCACCGACCGACTACGCCCTACTGGATGAAGGGGAAGTCTCCACCGGCACGCTGGACCCCCAGGCATACGGGCTTGATCCCGTAGACCCCGAGTCGCTGCAGGCTGGCTCTGCCGAAGACAGCCTTGCCATGATCCGCGAAGCTTTCTCTGGAAAGCCTTCGCCAGCGGCCGACCTGATCTGCCTGAACGCCGGTGCGGCGCTGCATACGGCTGGACACGTCGGGGACATCGCCGACGGCATCCATCAGGCCCGCATCACCCTCGAAGACGGCTCCGCCGCCACAAAACTGGATCAACTCGCACAAGTCACCCAACGCCTGAAGCAGGAGGAAGCCGATGCAGATGCTGGATGAGATCCTGGCACACAAGCGCGACGAGATCGTAAAGCGAAAGCGCAAGGTCTCGGAAGCAGGATTCCGGGAAATGGCGCATGAGAATCCGTCACCCGGCGGTTTCCGTGACGCTCTCCAGAACTCTATCGAGCAGGACCGCCCGGCAGTCATCGCCGAACTCAAAAGGGCCTCCCCGAGTCGCGGAGTAATCCGGGAAGACTTCGATCCAACCGCCATCGCCGGCAGCTACCAGCGCGGCGGAGCCACTGCCCTGTCGGTGCTGACCGATGCGCATTACTTCAAGGGCTCCGGGGTGATCCTGGAACTGGCCAGGCGGGGCTCCGCCCTGCCCATTCTGCGCAAGGACTTCATACTCGATCCCTATCAAGTCTACGAGAGCTGTGTCATGGGGGCGGCAGCTATCTTGCTGATCGTCGCGGCTTTATCCGACGACGAGCTCAAGGAACTCCAGCAACTGGCCCGGACTTTCGGGCTGGATGTGCTGGTGGAAGTGCACGACGGTGAAGAACTGGACCGCGCGGCGGCGGCAGGCGCGGATCTGATCGGCATCAACAACCGTGACCTGCAAACTTTCGACGTGAGCCTGGACACAACCGTTCAGTTGGCTCCTCAAGCGCCTGAAAGCGCCATCGTGGTTTCGGAAAGCGGCATCCACTCATCGCAGGACATCGCCAAGATTCGCGCCTGCGGTGTGCAGGCCTTCCTGATCGGCGAAAGCCTGATGCGGGCGGACGATCCCGGCGCTCGCTTGGCTGAACTGCTGCAGGACGCATGAAAGCGCGCGTTACCTGGCAGGAACACCGCACGTTCATCGGTGAGTCCGGCAGCGGACACACGGTCGTAATGGACGGCGCGCCGGAGCATGGCGGACGCAACCTCGCCGCACGCCCGATGGAAATGCTGTTGCTCGGCATGGGCGGATGCAGTGCATTCGATATCGTCGGCATGCTGGAACGCGCCCGTCAGCCGCTGGATCGGCTGGAGCTGGAAATCGAGGCCGACCGCGCCGAGGATATTCCGCAAGTCTTCACCCGCATCCACGTGCTCTACCGGGCGTTCGGCAACGGCCTGTCGGAAGCGCAGGTACGCCGGGCTATCGATCTCTCGGTCACCAAGTACTGCTCTGCCTCCCTGATGCTCGGAGAAACCGCCGAAATCACCTACGACTTGGAACTGATCGAAAACTGATGGGCACTCCGCCCGAATGGCCCGCCCTGGATCCGCGCCACCTGTGGCATCCGTACGCACCCGCCCCTGATTCTCTCCCGGCGCATCCGATCGTTGGCAGTGAAGGCGTCCACCTGATACTGGCCGACGGACGCCGGCTGGTCGACGGCATGGCCTCCTGGTGGTGCGCCATACACGGCTATCGGCACCCGAAGATGGCGCAGGCCCTGCACGAACAGGTCGATACCCTGCCGCATGTCATGTTCGGCGGGCTGACCCATGAACCTGCTGCACGGCTGGCCGAACGGCTGGCTCAAATCTCTCCCGGCGATCTCAGCCGGGTCTTCTTCTGCGATTCCGGCTCTGTCTCGGTCGAGGTCGCCCTGAAACTGGCCACGCAATACTGGCAGGCGCGCGGAATCCCGGAAAAATGCCGCTTCCTTGCCCTGCGCGGGGGCTATCACGGCGATACCTTTGCCGCCATGTCGGTCAGCGACCCGGACAACAGCCTGCATGACCGGTTCCGCAACTTGCTGCCGCAGCAATATTTCACGCCCCACCCTCCCGATGCGAATTGCAGTGCACCTGAATTGGAGGACGCCTGCGCGCGGTTCGAGGCCGACCTTGTCGCCCACCAGTTTGAACTTGCCGGAGTCGTGCTGGAGCCGGTGCTCCAGGGGGCCGGGGGATTCCATCACTATCCGCCTGCATTCCTGACGCAGGTCGCCGCCTTGTGCGCCCGGCATGAAGTGCTCCTCATCGCTGATGAAATCGCCACTGGATTCGGAAGGACCGGAGCCATGTTTGCCTGTGAACACGCCGATGTCGCTCCGGACATCATGTGCCTCGGCAAGGCACTGACGGGCGGCATGCTGAGCCTGGCTGCCACGTTGACCCGCGAGGAAATCGCCAGTGTCGTCAGCGAAGCCGGACCGTTCCTGCACGGCCCTACGTTCATGGCAAATCCGACCGCCTGCCGGGCGGCACTGGCCAGCCTGGATCTTTTGGAATCCCGGAATTGGAAAGGCGAAGTAGCAGCGATCGAAGGAACCCTGCGGCGGGAATTGCTTCCGCTTCAGTCGGCAAAAGGCGTGGCAGGGGTCCGTGCATTCGGTGCATTTGCCGTCGTCGAAACTTCCGAACCGGTGGACATTCAGGCTTGGCAGGAACTGACCCTACAGCACGAGGTCTGGCTGCGACCATTTCAGAATTTCGTCTACCTGATGCCGCCTTTCATTATTCAGGAACCGGAACTGATGCAACTGACCGGCACCATTCGAGCTGGCGTGTCAGAACTACTATAGAATCAAAAATCTTCTAGAACCGGATTCTCTAGAAAAAGTTGTCAGCCCTTTCGGGCCCCAGAGAAAAAAGTTAAGCCAGCGCGACGCGCAGCTTTTTCATTGCGGCGGCTTCAATCTGCCGAATCCGCTCACCCGAAACACCAAACTCTTCCGCCAATTCCTGCAAGGTCCGCTTCGGCTCGGCGAGCCAACGCTGCTTCACGATCGACCGGCTACGCTCGTCCAACTCGGCCAAGGCTTCCTGCAACCGTTCGCCGCGAATCTGTGCGTGATCCTGTGCTTCTACTTGCGGCGCCGGATCGGCGCCAGGGGCCGGCAGGTACGACATCGGGGAACGAGGCGCTTCCTCGTCGTCGGAATCAATCTCAAGCGGCATGTCCGGCTGATTGAGGCGGGATTCCATATCCCGGACTTCATGGGCGGTCACGCCCAGGTCCTCCGCCACCGCGTTGACCTCGTCCTCGTTCATCCAGCCCAGCCGTTTCTTGGCCTTTCGCAGGTTGAAGAACAGCTTGCGCTGCGCCTTGGTTGTGGCCATCTTGACGATGCGCCAGTTGCGCAGGACGTATTCGTGGATTTCGGCGCGGATCCAATGCACGGCGAAAGACACCAGCCGCACCCCGACCGCGGGGTCGAAGCGCTTTACCGCCTTCATCAGGCCGATGCTGCCTTCCTGGATCAGGTCTGCCAGTGGCAGGCCATAACCGGAATAACCGCGGGCCACGTGGATCACAAAGCGGAGATTGTGCAGCACCAGTTTGCGCGCCGCTTCCACATCGCCCTGCTCGCGCAGGCGCAATGCTAGCTCGCGCTCATCTTCGACGCTCAGTACCGGCAGGCTGTAGGCCAGCTGGATATACTGATCCAGACTGCCCGCCGCAACCGGCAGATTGTGGGCATACTCCGAAGCCGCTTGTGCCATCTATTTACTCCCGGAAAGGGGGATTTTTCCCTGTCCGCAACCGGTCATTTTAGCAAATTGGGGGCTTTTTGTCCAAATCTCAAGACCCCGAGGGTGCACGACAAATTTGTGGGGTTTTTCGGGATTGACAGGAGGACGGGGGCTATCGCATAATATCTGGTAATGTTTTCATATACCAGTAGAGGCCGTGATGAACTTGGAATCTTCCCTCGAAATCCTGAACCGTCAGC
>JAPONY010000056.1 GCA_026713705.1 Gammaproteobacteria bacterium | reverse complement strand
TTGAACGCGATACTAGAGTGGTGGCAGCGTGAGCAAAATACATTTAAGCAGAAAGCGTATCAACCAGAATTTTTTGGCAATGATATTCGCAACAGGATCAACTTGGTTTTGAAAGTTATTTTCACTTGTGCACTTGGAAAAGAGACCTTGGCTGAGACAGATGCATGTGAGCTTTCGGATTTTTTAAATGAAGTAAATCACCTTCACCAGCTCATTCCATATTGCTATCCAGTTTACGCCTATTTAAACCGAGAATCACAACAAGTTTATTGGAATAAACTGCGGGTTGCGTTATGGCATAGTGACGCGGACGTTGCAAACGAAACACTAAATGCGTGCTGGCGGTGGCAGAGTTCATCGGATCGGCTAGGGCTTGCTCCAATGCCACATGGTGTATTTGAATCTCTGGTAATGACCATAGGAAACCTCCACGGATGGCTAAGTTGCCATGCTTGCAATGTTATTTCCAGACTTATTGCTGAAGATTATCTGAGAAATGAAGACTATGACTTAGATCAATTAGCGGATGCTGTCGAAAGTGCGGCACTTAATTTAGGATATGATCAAGAAGCACATGAAACCTTTGTGCGAGCAGGGCTTGATGAAGAGATGCATGTGCACCACCGCAGGCATCTTGCTAACCTGTTAGCGCTCATGCGGAAAAAAGAAATTCCGGTTGGGCTTGCTGCTGACAAGTGGCTGCATCAGGCCAAAGAAGATCGCTTTTGTGATGTGAGATATGTGGCGAATAGTGCAGAGGAAATAACACCAAACTAACGCCGTGGATCCGACTGAAAATCCAGTTCAATGGACCTACCAAAAGGGCCGAGGCGCCATCAGCAACCCGTCAGGCCGCTACGAACTGGAACAAATTGAGTTCCAGCATGATGGCCGAGAATACAAGGAGGAGGCCCTTGAGACTCGCTACTTCGACGCACCCGCGAAAAGCCTCATCAACTATAACCAGTCGCCCGATATCGCGCTGGACCGCTCTATCAACCCGTATCGTGGTTGTGAGCACGGCTGCGCGTATTGCTTCGCGCGGCCTAATCACGCCTATCTTGGGTTGTCGCCCGGGCTGGACTTTGAGACTCAAATCTTCTGCAAGACGAATGCCGCGGAAGTCCTGGCGCGCGAATTGCGCGCTCCCCGCTACCGGTGCGCGACGATTGGCCTTGGCTACAACACGGACGCCTACCAGCCGGTCGAGCGGCAACTCAAGATCACCCGCTCGATTCTCGAGGTCTTGCGGGAGTTTCGCCACCCGGTTTCGGTGATCACCAAATCCGGGTTGATCGAGCGGGACCTGGATATCCTGCAGGATCTGGCCCACGAAGGTCTTGTGGAGGTGATCGTGTCCGTCACCACGCTGGACGCAAGTCTCAGCCGAACCCTCGAACCTCGTGCCGGAGCACCTCACTCCCGGCTCGCACTGGTGCGGGCGTTGTCACAGGCAGGGATCCCGGTGGGCGTCCTCGCGGCTCCGGTGATCCCGTTCCTGAACGACGGAGAGTTGGAAGACATCATTAAAACCGTGGCGGAACAAGGGGCTTACTGTGCCGGATACGTGGTCCTGCGCCTGCCGCACGAACTGAAGCAATTGTTCCGGGAGTGGCTTGAGCAGCATGTCCCGGAACGCGCCGATAGGATCATGAATGTGGTTCGAAGCCTGCATGGCGGAGTCGACTACAACCCCGAGTTCGGGCGCCGCCTGAGCGGGCAGGGGGAATTCGCACACCTGCTGCGGCAGCGTTTCACGCTGGCCTGCAAGCGGCATGGGATGAATGGACAGCGCCACTCCTTGCGGACCGACCGGTTCCGCGCCCCGTCCGATCAGGCGGAGTTGTTCGAGTAGAAGGCAGCGCAACTCATGGCCTCATCTCGCACGACGCTTCCGGATTACGTGGACTCTGGTCTGCGCGTCTTGTCCGTGGGGCTGAATCCTTCTGTCCCTTCGGTTCGCGCGGGCTTCTATTTTGCTAATCCGCGGAACCGCTTCTGGAAGGCTTTTGGCGAGTCCGGGCTGGCCGAATCCCAAGGCGAACCCTCGCGGTTACGTCATCAGATCCTTCTAAAACAGGATCGAATCGGATTCACCGATGTCGTGAAGCGTCCAAGCCGGCAGGGGCACGAATTGCGGGCCGAGGATTTCCGGCGCGATGCGCCGCGGCTCCTGCGGTTGATTGAAAAGGTTCGGCCGGCCTGGGCTTGGTTTCACGGCAAGCAGGCGTACCGACACTTCTTGAAATACGCATTGGATGCATCTCCCAAGGAAATCCGCTGGGGCATGCAGCCGAGGGTGATTGGAGGGGCGCGAGTGTATGTCACACCCAACCCGAGTCCGGCCAATGCGGCCTACTCGCTCTCCGATCTCCAATGCTGGTACCGTCGCTTGGCGCGTCATGTCAATGCATAGATCCCGATACGGACTTGCCGCGGCCCTGTGGTTTTTCGCCGTTGCGGCCGAAGCCTTGCCGCCGCCGCAGGAGATTACGTTCACCGCGCCGGTGTACCAGTCCGAAGACACGATTGATTTGACGGCCTACCTGTACCGACCGGAAGGGGAAGGTCCGCATCCGGCCATCGTGGACCTGCACGGTTGCAACGGGATCTGGCCGGTTCGCTCGGAACTTTGGTATGAAAGCTATCTTGATTGGGGGTTTGCGGTTCTGCAAGTCGACAGCTTCGGCCCGCGGGGGCATAAAAATATCTGCGGCAACCTGTTCGCTGTCCCCACCTGGCACCGGGCGCGGGATGCGCATGCGGCGAAGCGCTGGCTGAAGGCGCAGCCTTGGGTGGCCGAGCAAGAGGTTTATCTGACCGGGTTCTCGCACGGGGCGACGACGACCCTGCTGGCCTTGGACGATGACGTGAATGCAGAGCAGCCTTTCGCCGGTGCCATTGCGGTCGCGCCCTGGTGCCTGGATCAGCTTGGCAACTCCCGTACGGACTTGCTGATCCTGATTGGCGGGCAGGACCAGTGGACGCCGGCGCAGCGCTGCCGGGTAATGATCTCAGTCCGGCCCGAGCGGGTAGATCTGGTCGTCTATGAAGATGCTTTCCACAGTTTCGATGCGCCGGGGGTCGACAGCATCTATTTGGGGCAACGGGTCGCTTACGATGCCGAGGTGGCACGGGATGCGGTGCGCCGTGCACGCGAGTTTTTCAGGGAACGAGTCGGGGCGCACCTGCGCCGGGGAGAATTACTGCGCTAGCACAATTCGGTGCAGGGGGTAGTACAGGCCGAAGTGGTCGCCGGTGATGTGAAGGTGCAGGGTATCGTTCTGGGTCTTGGCGTCCCCGACATGGGCCATTCCGGCATAGTGGCCGTCCGTCATGTTGCAGGAGGCCAGTTCCAGGTTTACGCTCAGGGCATTGATGCCGGCCCGAAATTTCTCTAGGGCTCCGTAGTAATTGCATCCGGCACTGTCCGTTCCCTTGATCTCGCCTGTCGGCATCACGTTGATGCTGATGCTGAGCTGCTCCGAGGTGTATTCCCATAATCCTGCGAGCTCGGTTACATCGACCGCCCGTTCAAACAGCGGGTCGTAGTTCAGGGTTAGTGTGCCGGTGTCCTTGCCCGTGGTTAGGTAGCGTGCCGTAATCATGGTGGCTTGCTCGCTGACTGTCCCGTTCAACTCCACGGTTGCCAAAAGGGAGCCGTCCCGGAGGAATATGGCCATGTCGGAGTGGTACTGCTGTTCGTCTCCGGCCACGGTCCCTCGGTAGACTACGTTGGAGTCTACGCTGTAAGCCGAGACGACTCCACCGATATACAAGGCGGTGAAATCAAATTGCCCCTCTCCATTGATATCGAAAACGCCGCTCCATAGCCCGTCCAGGACCTGCGGCGCGGAGTCGCTTGTCGCGAAAGAGGAAAAACTTGCGGCCAGTGCAAAAAGGCCGCACAGGACAATTGATTTTCTCGCCATCAGGAGTGTTGCAGAGGGAGCAGGTTACCGGGAGCCTGACTGTTCCGGACAAGCCGGGCGAAGCCGAGCAGGGCGAGCCCGAACATCAGGGTAGCGATCAGCGTGTGGTGGAAGAACGGAATCGCGGCCACGTAGCAGGCGAGAAGCCCGGCCGCGGTCAGCGGGTACAGGTCGCCCTGCAGCCAGACCGCAAGGTTCGTCAATAGGAAGAACAACACGGATCCGGAAACGCCGGCTGTCACGGTAGTCAGGACGCCGGGAGGACGAAGCATCCAGCGGCCCAGGCCGACGCACAGGGCGACCGCCAGGTAGACGGCCCAGATCTGGTCATGAAGCCCCAGGACGAGGTCTCCCGCTGCCATGCCCAGCAATGGGATCAAGAGGGCGTGGGAAGGGCGCGCGTACAGAGTGCCGCAGAAAAGTGCTGCGGCCAGCACGGGGGTAAAATTCGGAGGATGCGGGATGAGCCGGGACAGGACGATCAGGAGGATCAGCCCGGCGGCGACCCATATACCTGATTGGCGTAGAGGTGTCCACATAATCGGACTGATTCTACCTTATCGGCTGCATTGACAGCTTCCTGTCGAACAGGGAAAATAACTCGCCACGGTGACGGGGCTATAGCTCAGCTGGGAGAGCGCTTGCATGGCATGCAAGAGGTCGGCGGTTCGATCCCGCCTAGCTCCACCAACCCCCTTCGAGTAAATCGGGTTGGTCGTAATGGGGCATGGAAGCCGGGTTTGGCATAATAACGCGAGATTTTGTCTGTAATATTGCATCCCAACTTTTTTTCCGCGCACGATGTCGCCCGAGCATCCCTTATCGCCCCACCTGCAGATTTATCGCCTGCCGCTGGCAGCGCTCCTGTCAATTAGCCACCGCATCATGGGAGTCTTGCTGACGGCCGCCACGGTGGCCTTGGCCTTCCTGATCGCGGCGGCGGCCTATGCGCCCGGTCTCTGGCAGATCGCCATGTCCGTGCTGCAGCATCCCCTGGGGCAGATCCTGCTGATTGCCTGGACCTTCGCACTGGCGTTCCACCTGTGCACCGGGATCCGGCACTTGGTCTGGGATGCCTGCATTGGCCTCAGCATGCCGGCGGTGCAGGCGAGCAACTGGCTGGTGCTCGCGGGTTCCACCACGTTGACGATCGCCGTCTGGACCTGGATTTGGGCATGAGCGGTTCCGGCTCGGCTCGGCGGCACTGGTGGCTGGAACGGATTACTTCGGCCGCGCTGATTCCCCTGTCGGTCTGGCTCATTTGCGCCTTGGGCAGCCAGAGCCTGTCGGACCGGACTCATTTCGAGCAGTGGGTCGGGCAGACGGACACGGCTATCTGGCTGGGCCTGTTCTTCCTGGCATCCCTCTACCACGCAAAACTCGGGCTTGAGGTTATCGTCGACGACTACGTCAGCGATCCGGCCTGGAACCGGGCGACGCACCGGATCGCACAACTGGTCCTCCTCCTTTCTCTCGCTGCCGCCCTCGCGGGGCTGTTGCATTTCCTGACATGACCGCCGCATACAAACTGATCGAGCATCACTACGACGTCGTGGTCGTGGGTGCAGGCGGGGCCGGCCTGCGGGCGACTCTGGGTATGGCGGTGAAAGGCTTGTCGACCGCTTGCATCACCAAGGTATTTCCGACCCGCAGTCACACGGTGGCCGCACAGGGCGGGGTCAGTGCTGCGCTTGGGAACATGGGCCCGGATGATTGGCGCTGGCATATGTACGACACGGTCAAGGGTTCGGACTGGCTGGGAGATCAGGATGCTATCCAGTACATGTGCCGCGAAGCCATTCCGGCGATTATTGAACTGGAGCACTACGGCGTCCCGTTTTCACGGACGGACGAAGGCAAGATCTACCAGCGCCCCTTCGGTGGGATGACGACCCATTTTGGCGAAGGGATCGCACAACGCACCTGTGCTGCCGCCGACCGCACCGGCCACGCTATCCTGCATACGCTGTATCAACAATCCCTCAAGCACAACGCCAAATTCTTTATCGAATACTTCGCCATGGATCTGGTCATGGACGACGAAGGCCGGTGCTGTGGCGTGATGGCTTGGGATCTCGCGACCGGGGAACTGCACCACTTTCACGCACACACGGTTTTGTTGGCGACGGGAGGCTACGGGCGCGCTTATTTCTCCTGTACTTCCGCGCATACCTGCACGGGAGACGGCAACGGCATGGTGCAGCGCGCCGGGTTGCCTTTGCAGGACATGGAGTTTGTACAGTTCCATCCGACCGGCATCTATGGTGCTGGCTGCTTGATTACGGAAGGCGTGCGGGGAGAAGGAGGCTACCTGACGAACAGCAAGGGCGAGCGCTTCATGGAACGGTACGCACCGAATGCCAAGGACTTGGCGTCACGCGATGTGGTCAGCCGCTCGATGACCATCGAAATTAACGAAGGGCGGGGCTGTGGGTCCGAGGAGGATCATATCCACTTGCACCTGGAGCACCTTGGCGCCGAAGTGATCAAGGAACGCCTGCCGGGTATTGCAGAGTCGGCTCGCATTTTCGCCGGGGTCGACGTGACCCGTGAACCGATTCCGGTCCTGCCGACCGTGCACTACACCATGGGCGGCATTCCGACGAATTACCACGGCGAGGTGGTGACGATGCGGGACGGGAACCCGGATGCGGTCGTGCCTGGGCTGATGGCCATCGGGGAAGCGGCTTGCGTCTCGGTGCATGGGGCGAATCGCCTGGGATCTAACTCCTTGCTGGACTTGGTGGTCTTCGGGCGGGCAGCGGCCATACGGGCGACCGAACTCGTTACACCGGGGGTGGCACATCCGGAAGCACCGCCTGCATCGGTCGAACGGATCCTGGATCAGTTCGACAAGCTCCGCCACGCCAGTGGCGGGACTCCGACCGCGGAACTCCGCTTGCAGCTCCAGCGGGCCATGCAGAAACATGCGGCGGTATTCCGGACCGGCGAAACCCTGAAAGAGGGCCTGGAACAGGTCCGGGTCGCCGATCGAGCCTTCAGTGATATCCGTGTCAGCGACCGGTCCTTGATCTGGAATACTGATTTGGTTGAAACCCTGGAATTACAAAACCTCTTGCCACAGGGAGTGGCGACGCTGGAATCGGCGCTCAACCGTTTGGAGAGCCGGGGCGCCCATGCCCGGGAAGATTACCCAGAGCGGAACGACAGCGAATGGATGAAGCATACCGTTTGTTGGACCGACGAACAGGGAACGTGCCGGATTGATTATCGGGATGTCCATATGTACACTCTGGACGACGAAGTGGAAGTGGTTCCACCGAAAGCCCGCGTATACTGATCGCGAACGACAATCGGATCATGGCTCAATTCACTCTTCCGGCAAACGCGGTAGTCCGTAAGCAGGGCAATCAATACGCGGCACCGCCGGATGCGGGAGAAGTGCGGACCTTCCAGGTATACCGCTACGAGCCGGATGAAGGCGAGAATCCGAGGCTGGACAGTTATGAAGTGGATCTGGAGGAGTGCGGCTCGATGATCCTCGACGTGCTCATCAAGATCAAGAATGAAATCGACCCGACCCTGTCGTTTCGCCGCTCCTGCCGGGAGGGGATTTGCGGCTCCTGCTCCATGAACATCAACGGCCGGAACACTCTGGCCTGCACTTGCGGGGTGGATCAATTCAAGGGAGACATCCGGATTTATCCTCTGCCGCACATGCCGGTGGTCCGGGACCTGGTGACGGACTTGTCGGGCTTTTATCGGCAATATGCCGCCGTGGAGCCCTGGTTGAAGAATGGCGCGGATGAGCCGGAGCGTGAACGCCTGCAGCAGAAGGAAGAACGCGCACGGTTGGATGGTCTCGAAGATTGCATCCTGTGTGCCTGCTGCTCCACCAGCTGCCCAAGCTACTGGTGGAATCCGGACAAATACCTGGGGCCGGCGGCTTTGCTGCAGGCATGGCGCTGGCTCGCGGACAGTCGCGATCAGGCGACGGGCGAGCGGCTCGAATACTTGGCGGATGCTTTCAAACTGTATCGCTGCCACACGATCATGAATTGCACCCAGACCTGCCCCAAAGGGCTGAACCCGGCCCGGGCCATTGCCGAAATCAAGAAAATGGTGGCCCTGAGCAAGTCCTGACGTGTCTGAGCAGGACCGGTTACGCTGGCGCTGCCGGCGTGGAACCCGGGAGTTGGATCTCATGCTGATGCGGTATCTGGATCACGAGTATTCCCAAGCGTCTCCCGCCGAGCGCGCGGCGTTCGCGCGGCTGCTGGAATGCACGGACCCCAGCCTTCAGGAAATATTCCTGGGGGTGCAGGCCGCCCCGGACCCGGACATGGAATCCGTTGCCCGGAAAATTCGATCAGGTACGTCCAGCCGTGACTGAACGCCCCGCCGTCCTGTCCGCCGTTCCGCAGTCTGCCGAAAACCGGCATCCGCTTGACCATGCCGCGCTGATGGAAGTGTATGACGTCAACTACCAGTGCCTGCTCGCATTGTGCCCCTCGTTGCGGAATCCTGCTTTGCAAATCCGCCGATATCTTGACGATTCCCTGCCCGACATGCCGGCCCTGCATCTGAAGTTTCACGAGCATACCCGGCACACGGCTACCTTCGGCTTGGCCTGCCGCTGGGACGATGCGGAGAAGGCGGATCTCCTGCCGGATGTGCAGGTGCGACTGTATCGAGATTCGCGGCAGGCCGAACTGCTCGGCCATCGCGGAATCCCCCTGATTCCAGGTCGGCTTCCGGAGGGGGGCCTTCAGACGGGATGGCTGCATCGCCGCCATGCCGGGAACCGGTTCCTGTTCAACTGGTTGCGGTACTGCCTTCGGCAGGGTTATCATCTAGGGAAAGACTCCGGCCGCACGTCATGACGCATCCCGATTTCCAGCCCTGCACGCATAACCTTACTCCGCCGGCTACCCGGATCATAAATCTGCCGGGGGACTACGGACAGACCGATTTCGTCATGCGTCTCGGCGGACGCCTAGCCCAGGTCCAGGTCGGTTATGAGACTTGGGGGACCTTGTCGCGCAACCAGGACAATGCAATCCTGATCTTCACAGGGCTGTCCCCGACCGCCCATGCCGCATCCAACGAGGAAGATGACACGGCAGGCTGGTGGGAATACATGGTCGGACCTGGCAAGGCGATCGACACAGACCGTTTCTTTGTCGTCTGCGTCAATTCCCTGGGCAGTTGCTTCGGTTCGACCGGACCCTCGTCGCACGACCCGGCAACCGGCAAGCCCTACGGGGGGAATTTTCCAGAACTGTCGATCGAGGACATCGCGAAAGCCGGGCACCACGCCATGCGCGAACTGGGCGTGGACCATGTCCACACGGTCATCGGGCCGTCCATGGGAGGCATGTCTGCATTGGCCTACGCCTTGCAGTACCCGGACGAACTGGATTACCTCCTGGTGATTTCAGCCGCTTGCCGGGCTTTGCCGTTCACAATCGCGGTTCGGTCGCTGCAGCGGGAAATCATCCGCTGCGACCCAGGCTGGCAAGGGGGCAACTACGAACTGGACGCTGAACCGCTCTGCGGCATGCGGTTGGCGCGGAAGCTTGGCCTGATGTCCTACCGGGCGGCCCAGGAATGGAGGCAGCGCTTCAATCGCGCCCGGGTTCCGGCGCACCGGGCTTCGGACGAGATGTTCGGTGTCGAGTTCGAGGTGGAGTCCTATCTCGAATACAACGCAAAGAAGTTCGTCGGCACGTTCGATGCCAACAGTTACCTGTACCTCTCACGAGCCATGGACCTGTTCGATGTCGCCGAGCATGGCGGCACGGTCAATGCCGGGCTGGCCCGGGTCCATGTGCGCCGAACCTTGGTGATTGGAGTGGAGAGCGACATTCTCTTTCCGCTTGAGCAGCAGGAAGAAATCGTCACCGGGTTGAACAAGGCCGGACGCGAAGCCGAGCTGGTCGTGCTCCCGTCCATCCAAGGCCATGATTCGTTCCTGGTCGATGCGGAACGATTCTCGCCTGTCGTTCAGGAATTTTTCGCTCAGATCTGAGCCGAAATCAACTGCGCCGATCGAGTGCGACGTAGTCTCGCTGGGCGTGCCCGGTATATAGCTGGCGGGGGCGGCCGATTCGGAACTGCTCGTCCGCCATCATCTCAAGCCAGTGCGCAATCCAACCTGATGTCCGGGCAGTGGCGAAAATGACCGTGAACATGTCCAGGGGGATCCCCATGGTCTTGAGGATGATGCCCGAATAGAAATCGACGTTCGGGTAGAGTTTTCTAACCACGAAATATTCGTCGTTCAGGGCCGTCTGCTCCAAGGACATGGCGGTTTCGAGGAGGGGGCAGCTCGGATTGCCTTCCCCATGCTTCTCCAGCAGGTTGTAGCAGATTTTCTGGATTAATTTCGCGCGCGGATCATAATTCTTGTAGACCCGGTGCCCAAAACCCATCAGCCGGGCATGGCTATTCTTGCTCTTGGTCTGCTCGACGTACTCCTCGACGGAGATGTCCGAGGCATGGATTTCTTCCAGCATCTGGATCACGGCCTCGTTGGCGCCACCGTGTGACGGCCCCCAAAGCGTTGCCACGCCTGCGGCGACGGCGGCCACCGGGCTGGTCTCGGAGCTGCCGGACAGCCGAACCGTGGAGGTGGATGCATTCTGCTCGTGGTCGGCGTGCAGGAGGAACAGGACGTCCATGGCATGCGAGAAAAGGGGGTCCGGCTTCGAGCCGAACATCATGTGGAGGAAATTGGACGTAAAGTCGAGCTCCGGATCGGGATCGACCGGAGATTGGCCTGTCCGGTAGCGGTATCCGAGAGCCGCCAGGACCGGGACCTGTGCGATCAGTCGCCGCGCCATTCGCTGGCGGTACGCTTTATCGTGCACATCCAGTTCAGAGTGGTAGATCGAGGCCAGATGAGCCAGTCCGGCCATCAGCATGGCCATCGGATGGGCATCTTTCTCAAACGCCTGCATAAGTTCCCATGAACCCTTAGGAATCTTTGTTTCTGATTTGATTTCACTAGTAAAGACTTCGAGCTGATCTTGCGTCGGAAGTTCACCGGTGAGTAGCAGGCAAGCAGTCTCGACATGGTTGCCGAATTCCGCGAGTTGTTCGATCGGATAGCCTCGATAGCGAAGCAGGCCGAGGTCTCCGTCAATGTAAGTGATCTGGCTTTTGCAGCTGGCCGTGGAGACAAACCCGGGATCCAGCGAGAAATAGCCCCGTTCTTTGTACAGATTGCTGATGTTGACCGCTGCCGGCCCTTCGGTCGATTCGGCAATCGACAGTTCGACTTCCTTCCCGCCGTTGACCAGTTTGATTTTTCGCTCGGGCATAAATGTTCTCAATCCGACACCTTTTCACGCATCATCAGCCTGCGTGAACCTCAGGACGGGATTTTTTGGAAAACACATTTTACACGCAAGATGTTGCGGTTTTGTTGAAAGAGTCTCTGATATGGATTAATCTGTCTTTGGCAGTTTATAGTAACATCCTGCATAGGGTCAGTTTCAGTTTCGGTCGCACCCTGAGCCCAAGCCGCGGGAGGCACATACGACGACGGTCAATCACTCTGATATTCGCGGGTTGG
>JAPONY010000055.1 GCA_026713705.1 Gammaproteobacteria bacterium | reverse complement strand
ACTTCGCCAAGCTCCTGGCCGGGTTTTCCCGTGCCTGGAGAAAATTCCGGGGAATTTACCTTGGGAACCGTCCGATTCTCTCTTTACGCGACTCTGCCTTGGCAGGGGCGTGACCGAAAACAGATACTTCAGGGACGACTATGTAGTCCCCAAAAATAAATAGTCAAATGCCTATCAATATTGAGATTGGCCTCAGTGCCATAGCAAGCTACCGCCGGATGAACTATGAGATCTGGTATGCACTAGCGGAGTTTGTTGACAACTCCACACAATCTTACGCCAATAATAAGGCGGCACTAGAAGAAGCCCACATCCAAGAAGATGAGGAATTTGAGGTTCGCATCACTTACGAGCGCGGAGGAACAGAACCGATGTTTCGTATCGTCGATAACGCGATGGGGATGGATTATGCGGAGCTGCAGCACGCACTACGGATTGCCAATCCCCCCTCCAATCCAAACGGGCGCTGCCGTTACGGCATGGGAATGAAGACTGCTTCATGCTGGATTGGCAATCGCTGGGTAATTGTTACCAAGAAGCTCGGAGAAACAGAAGAGTATACCGTTGAGGTCGATGTGGAAAAGATTGAAAACGGCGATCCCGAACTGAAAACCACCATCGTGAAGAACATGGATCCGGCTGCACACTACACACGCCTCGAAATCTTTAATCATCATCGCGAATTCAAGGGGCGCACCATTGGCAAGATCAAAAGTTACTTAAAGTCGATGTACCGTCAAGACTTTCGCAGTGGCTCGCTCGCACTCTTTTACAACGGCGAACAATTAACCTGGGAAGAGTTTGAGGATCGTCTACGGGTCAACCGTGCTGGAGAGCCATTTAAGAATGAATTTTCGTTCGAGATCAATGGCAAGACAGTATATGGTTGGGCAGGCATCTTGGATCGTGGCGCTCGAGCCGATACCGGATTTTCGATCCTTCACGCCAATCGAGTTGTCTACGGTTGGCCAGATGCTTGGCGACCTGAGTGTATTTTCGGTCTGAACCGCAACGACTTGATCAACCAGCGCCTTCTCGGAGAAATCCACCTTGATGAGTTCGAAGTCACTCATACCAAGGACAACATACAGTGGTATGGGGATGACGAGGAGCAGGTTGAAAAAAAGCTCGAAAAGCAGATTGCCAACTTGATTAGCACTGCCCGGACCCCTTGGAAAGATCAAGAAGACCCACGTGGGCCCTCGGCAGGTGAAGTAGATATAGCGATTGCTGGTCTGAAAGATGAGCTTCTCTCACCGGAAATGATTGACAAAGTTTCAATCACTGTTCTACCCGAAGAAAGCGCTTTAAACGAAAGCTTGGAGCGGATCGCCGAACCTGTGAAATCCACCAGACAGCCTGATATTCGTGCTGTCCTAGATCAGATTGAAGTCTGGGTTTATATCGTCAGCGGCGATTTTGGGCCAAATGACCCCTACGTCGTCTGCGAAACAGGGCAGAACGGTAAGATAATCGTTATCATCAATCTTCAGCACCCACACGTCTTGAACGTCGAGGGAGAGCAGGGATTGATCAACTACTTCCGGCACTGCGTCTATGACGCGGTCGCTGAGTGGCAGGCACAACGACTTCGGTCAAAGCTTGATCCGAATACCATCAAGATGCTTAAAGACCAGTTGCTCCGGGTCTCTTTTCAGATGGAGCAGCATGCCTCTCAAAGTGAAGGCCAGGAAGAGTAAGCATACTGCCAAACATCGCATTTTCTCGGTTCATGAATTCTCCCGACCTCTTGGCCATACGGAGAGCGCTTGTGAGCGTCTCGGACAAATCCGGCATCGTTGAACTGGCCCAGGTGTTGGCTGAAAATGGAGTCGAATTAGTCTCCACCGGCGGCACAGCCGCGACACTCCGCGAATCTGGCTTGACGGTCCGAGAAGTCTCCGAATTGACCGGCTTCCCGGAGATCATGGACGGACGGGTCAAGACCCTCCACCCTAAAATCCATGGTGCCCTGCTGTCTCGCGGAGAACAAGACCTTGAGGTTTGTGCTCTGCACGGAATAGAAGCCATCGACCTTCTGGTCGTCAACCTGTATCCTTTCGCACAGACTATCGCCCGGCTAGATTGTAGTTTTCAGGAAGCAATCGAGAACATTGATATTGGCGGCCCAGCCATGTTGCGTGGCGCTGCCAAAAACCATGCACATTGCTGTGTAGTGGTCGACCCCTCCGATTATTCGAGGATATCTGAAATCGTCAGCACTAAAGAAGGCATTAGTAGAGAAATGCGGTTTGAATTAGCTGTCAAAGCCTTTTCACATGTCGCAGCCTACGATGCGGACATTGCGCACTACCTCGGCAACCAGCTTGAGCCAGACAATTTTTTCGGCCAGGGCATGCATCTGGCTTTGAACCGGCACTCGATACTGCGGTATGGTGAAAACCCGCACCAACAAGCAGCACTTTATCGCTTCGACAATCCGCCCCCAGGCACCTTGGCTTCTGCCACCCTCCATCAGGGACGGGAACTCTCGTACAACAACCTCGTTGACACGGATGCTGCCTGGGAGTGCGTTCAAGCATTCGGAAAACCCGCTTGCGTCATCGTCAAGCATGCCAACCCCTGTGGTGCGGCGGAGACAGACAACATCGAATCCGCCTACGAAGGAGCTTATCGGGCTGACCCCACTTCGGCATTCGGCGGCATCATCGCATTCAACCGGACAGTAACCGGTCCGATTGCCCAAACAATCATCGAGCGGCAATTCGTGGAAGTCCTGATTGCACCGGATTTCCATAAAGACGCATTGGAGGTTCTAGCTGAAAAACCCAAGGTGCGGGTGCTCGCCACAGGCACTACCCAGACTAGCGACCATTGCGCAACCGTACGCAGCATCAGCGGTGGACTACTTGCGCAAACTGCTGATCACGAACTCTTGGATCCCAGCGCAATGCGCGTGGTGACCGAACGGTCTCCTACTGAGAACGAGCATCGCGACCTTCTATTCGCCTGGAAAATCGCCAAATTCGTCAAATCCAACGCCATTATCTACGTACGCGACCAATGCACTGTCGGGATTGGAGCGGGGCAGATGAGTCGAATCTATTCAGCACGGATCGCCGCCATCAAAGCTGCGGATGAAAACCTGCCGCTGGATGGTGCCGTAATGGCTTCAGATGCGTTTTTCCCGTTTCGCGATGGGATTGATGCCGCCCACGAAGTCGGCATCGCAGCGGTCATTCAGCCAGGCGGAAGCCTGAGGGACGACGAGGTTATTGCTGCAGCCAATGAGCATGGCATAGCAATGATGTTTACTGGAATGCGTCACTTTCGACATTAATGTCGCACAGGTTTTCGAGAATTACCCGGCGCTCACGGCCGAGAGTAGTCGGCGTTGGAATCGTTTTAGCGATTAAATGGCAACTTGGAAAGCATCGAAGCCATCCCACAGGAGCCAGTGGCACCAGAGAAAACCAAGCCCGCTCCTATAAAACCAGACAACCAGAAGAAATTAGCATCAACCCATACCCCTAAGATTACGCCAAGCAGAACCAAGCTACCCGCAGCAATCTGGACTTGGCGCATGATCTCAATAGGAGCCTTGGAATCCGATGCGACCGGGTAACCGGCCTTTTTCCAAGCCATGATGCCTCCCTCTAGAGTATATGTCTCGGGATAACCTACACTTGTTAGTTTGTCCGCGTACATCTGTGTCCGACGGCCACTGCGGCAGTGGAAAATGCCAATCTTCTGATGCGGATCGGCCTTTAGCCCCGCTTCCAATCCTGTCAAAGGTATCCACCGAGCGTCAGGGATTCTCATCTGACTACGTTCCCCGGAATCACGAATATCAATTAACTCGGCACGGCCTTCATCCAGCCAACGTCGGGCTTCGCTTGCCTTGATTTCCTGAACTGCCATAAATAAATTCCTAGTCGGGAATGCTATCCTGATTGTACACCTCAGTATGCCAAGATTCATCAAAAAATTAGGTCAGTTCAGAAGAGCAGTTTAAAGCTGGAAGTGAATGAGTTCTCCAAACCCAAAGGGGAAGTTGCACAAATTACTTATCCGCCAGAAAAAACTATCATCATGCCGAGGATGCTGGTTACCGCAGTGATAGTCATGCCCGTGCCAATCCAAAGATGCCGATAGAGTTGAGTGAATTGTCGCTCTACCTTACTGTCTTGCTCTTCCAGATTTTTTTGCAACGTAAATTTCATGGCCTCCATCTCTGCCCTCAATCCACTAAATGCCAAGCCCGAATCTGCCTTCAATCCACTCAACGCCAAGTCCGAATCTGCTTTCAGTCCATTAAACGCTAGGCCCAAGTCAGCCTTCAGTTCACTAAACGCTAGGCCCAAGTCAGCCTTCAGTTCACCAACTGCCTGGTCCAAGTCGGTTTTTGTGGCAAGTTCACGTTGAGCATCGCGCACAGTCCCAACTATGGCACTTGCCTGATCCTGAGTGAAGCCAGCTTTCGTCAGCATTCTCATAGCACTCATAGTATCAAAATTTGGTGGCGGTGTTGGCTTCGCTACACTTTTGGTGTGGCTGGTTTTTGGATTTGGTGATGTCATAAAATTCCTCCTTGAATGAAAGTGTGATCAACCATCGATTCGGATAGGCTGGTTCTTCGCATTGATCTCATACGCGATGGCTTAGAGGGAAACACGTGGACGCGGGCCCCCAACAATCCGAATAGACCCTCCTTTGGTTCAAAGAAAACAGTCCGTGCGAACCTCATGTCTACTCCGAATTCCGTATCATCGTTTGATGTTGCGCGCCATCCCTAGAGTGCTGACGCGACCGGCATTTCCGACTCCGGTCGGATCCGAAGAGGGCCCCAGCGCATCCAACCCTCGCATGGCAGCATTACCCGCTGCATAAATCACCCACAACATTCCCAGGGGCAGCAGCATGTGTAATGCCATCGTGCCGTAGCCAAGAGCGATCCGGTCCACTTCCCAGCGCCCGGCATCGCCAAGCTTCATACCGGGATACATTGCATCTATCAGCGTATCGTCAAGGAAATTCGATATGCCAAACATCATTGAAAACAACCGGACCGCCACTATCATGATCATGATTCTCAGGGCCGCCGTTAGGCTGTAGAAAGTCAGGAACAAATACGCTCCCAGAAGCATATACAGCACCATCAGCATCAGGCTCTGCGCCATGGGCGCAATCCGCCGCATGATATGCAACCGGGCATACAGCCCCAGTGCTTCGGACCCGACGAAAGCAGTTGCGCCAACCGCAGTGGATAGCGTGAATGCCGCAAGGCTACCGCTCGCAGCCCAGGCAGCCAAACCACTGGCAATTCCAGAGCCTGCGGCAAACGCTGCAAGGCCTGCCAGTATCTCATTGTCTGGCCCACCGATGCCATAACGACGCGGACCGTTGAGGATAGTGTTGCGAACCATTTGTTCTTCAATGAAGTCCTGGCTATAAGTCCCCTTGGTGAAGTCCGCAATCCAGTCCATATCTGGCACAAAGCGTGCCAGAATTTTCAACAAGCCCTCATTCTCTCCATTGCCAAGCCACCAGTCCCGGCAAACTGGCAACTGATGATCCCCCTTCCAACGCTTGACCGTCGTTCGAGGCCGGGGGTAGGGATCGAACGAACAGGCGCCCTGCTCCGTGACCGCGCTGCATAGAGCGTAATATCCAGGCTCTTCCAGAAAATAGCGGTTACCCGGATACTCTGCATCCTTACGCGGCACAATTTCTTCTGAAGGCCGGAAGATCTCATATTTTCGCCAAGCTGGCACAAAGCACTGACTAGCAAAATGATCAAATTCCTGGCGGATGCCCGGGTCCTTGATGAAAGCGTGGCGGGTTCGGAATGCGAGCCCAGAGTAATCCTGAAAGCATGGCAAATGCTGCAGCACGGCCTGAGTGATGCCACCACTGACCGACAGCACCACGGCCCAGAATATTGGAACTCTGGGATGTTTCTCATGAAAACGGGCCAACTGGGTGGTGTCGTAAGTAGTGCCAGTGTCCCCGTAGGTATGAGTAACACTTCCAAGTTGGCAGACCGGGGTGTATTCGATAGAGTTCGGCTCAACCTTGACATAAGGCACGACCATGAAAATGAACACCACCAGTGCCACCGGGAGGTCCACTCTCATCTGACTGACAGAACCCCCGCTGTTAGGGAAAATGTTTTCGGTGCTAAGCGGAACAATGAAGTTGCGAACGATCACCACCAGAAATGGAATCAGGAGCAGGTTGAGGTCGTCGGCCAGTTCGAACAGTAGCTCGTACATGCTCCAGCCAAACATGGTCAAGTAGACCTCTATGTGGCTGAACGCGGGGATCGTCGCGTACATTCCCGTCAATCCAGATAGCGCAACATCAACAAGCCTTCGTAAGTCACGCAGACAGTGATCACGGCCCACACCAGCCGGCGCTGCTCGACCACCGACAGCGGCGTGTATCCCCGTGCGGCCCGCCGCCGATCGACCCAGCAGACCAGTTGTGGCCAACGCAAAATCAGGTACAGGTAGGTTGCCCCGTGTGCACCCAGGTGAAGCCAGAGACCATAGCGCTCAAAGAAGTCTTTCCACCGCGACATGATGGCGGCCGTACGACCCAAAGAGTCTGGAGTCGCATCCGCCAATTGCTGTGCCGCATAGAAAAATACTGTTCCTCCCGCCAAGATAGCCAGCAGGAACCAAAGTATGCGGCGCACCCGGAAACTATCCATTAGGGTTCTTCCTTCGGAAGTGGAAACCCGCCATCGATCAATCGGGAATCGGTATCCTCGGGAGGACTCAACCGGATCGGCTTGAGGACGCCACCGAGCATTTCGTATTCGATAAAGGTCCGGATCGTTTCGGACGCCAAGCGGTGCGAAGCTTGCACTTCATTCAGTACGAAATCCACCTGATGATTGATGCGTTCGAATGCCGTGCCCAGCGCCTCCTGGGCTGGAGCCAATGCCGCAACATTCGGTTCTTGGCGCCCTGCCATCAAGGCGGCCCTAGCAACAAAGGTCTTCTCCACGATTCGCGCAGTCGCCAACTCCGACGCCAAGCGCTGAATACGCCATTCCGCATCCGGATGGGCTTGCAAACCGTCGATAATTTCCCGACGCATCGCCAGATTGCGGCTTGAGATGTTCGTCAAATCTTCGCTTGTTAATTCCACCAGATCGGTTTTGACCAACCGCTGCAGAATTTCCTCGATGCGTTGTCGCTCGGTCTCGATCAAAGGCAACAGACCATGTCCGGTAATAGTCGGACTCGGCGCACTGTCAACCAAACTGATGGCCTGTTCACCAGAGATGTCGACCAACCAATTCGCTGCAGCTTCTGGAGTCTCGAACAAACTTGAAATTTCAGTTGTACGTTCGGATTCCCGGCATGTGACCGGCTCACCGTTCAGCAGACACCACCCGGCACGAGTGCTGTCATAAACCGGGCGAATTAAGTCCTGACCTACACCCCCTGCACGTTGGCCGCCAACCCAAGCCAATCCCTTTTCGGGAGCTTCCTCCGCTTCTTCCTGTGCTTCCAGCACATTGCTTCCCTCATGCGCCTGCTGCCCCCACTCCAGCGACTTGGCAATCTTCGTCCAAGCGCCAGCAGGCCCCCGATCGGCAATCCCTTTCTCTATTTCCTGGCAGGAGCCAAGCGCTAACTTATATGCTTCACCCGCGCGGATGGTGTAGTACTGCATCAACTGACAGGCACCTGGAAAGGCCCGACAGAACAAACCGCCCGGCAAGGCCAAAAGGATCTGTTCCGGAAGCGATTTCAGGGTCGTTAGTTGATCTTCCAACCGTTTTAGGATTTCTTCGACCTGAAAGCGAAAGTCGAACTTTCCGCAGCTGTAGGTAGCCCCCGCCTGAATGTCTGGAAGCAGTTTGATGCGTAACGTCTGGCCGGGAGTCGGGGGAACCGCACGCGAACCCCCAAGCGTGTAATACAAACCCAATTCCTCACTGCTCGGAAGCTTGATTTGCGCATCGGAGACTGTGGGGATTATTGATAGGATCAGACCCCACGCACAAGCGCGAACCCAAACAGTCATGGTTCCCGCCCTTGGCGTTGCTGACGAATCGACTCGCTGATCCGGTGAACCGCCTCAAGTTCCGTGCATCCGTGCTGCCGCATGAGACTGGCCCGATGCGCTTTCTCATCTTTCTCCGTCTGGCTCAGGGCTAGCGACAACGCTGGCACAACATTGCGAAACGGAGTCATCAACTTGCCGGACATCACCACACCTTCGGTATATTTGCCAGACTCCTTGCGGGCGGACAGAATCATCGCTTTCTGCTCTTCGTCAAGCCTTCGAAATCGTCCGATCATGTCTACCTCGTCCTGCTCCATGGCCATGCAAATCCACCACTCCGGCTGATTTAGAAGTTCACGCGCGGTTTCCGGAATCTGACGCAGGCTTTGAGTTGCGATCCACAACCAAGCGCCATATGTGCGCCACATTGCGGAAATTGACAGGATGTAGGGAGAAATTAATGGATTCTTCAGGAGCAGATGCGCTTCGTCCAGAACCACGACGGTCTGCCGGGCAGAATATTGCTGAGCCTGTACTTGGTCATTGATGCGGGACAGCAGCCCACTCATTGCCACTGCCAACCACGCCTCATTGCGCCGATGCGCCAACGCCCCCAGTTCCACCACGGTCACATCGGACTCGACCCAAGTTTCTCCTGGGCGGTTGAATATCTCCCCCGCCTGCCCAGTGCAGAACAGTTCAATCGAATTAGCCATCCGACTCAGGCTGCGCCGCTGATCCTCGCTCAGCATGTCGTCCTGCAGTCGTCCGGATTCGGCTGCCCGGTGCATCAAGTCCGACAAATTCTGGGTTAACACTGGTGTGTCCGGGTGATTCGCAGCAGCATTAGCGACCGCCAACAATGACTTTCGAATCAGATTCAGGTCCTCGCGCGTGAAGCGCTGCTCTTCTTTCGGATCTCCACCCGTAACCATCAGCCTTGCCTGTATCTCCATTTCGCCCAGAAGGTCACGCTCGACCTCGTCCTCCACCCTGTCGGCGGCGGGTGCCGAGCCGGCACCCAAGAGCAATCGGGCATCTGCAAACGGAGGAATCGAGGTCCGATCTCCGTTGACATGATTCACCGATAAGCCTTGCGACTTGAAGTGTTTCGCGAGCAAGCCAAATGTTGGCAATGCCGTTATTAGGTACAGCCGGGGACGGTGTACTGCGACTGTATGCAGTAATGTATTGACGAGAAAAGCGGTTTTTCCGGAGCCAGTCGGTCCGAATACGAATAAGTGCGCATTCTTGGTCCTATCCACCGGATTAAGCGGATCGAATGACAGCGGCTCTGCGCCACGATTCCATGCCATTAGGCCCGGATGCCGCGTTCCGGTGGAGCGTCCGTATACCGGCAGGCACCTCACCACATGATCCATGAACCACAGACGGGAACGGCGTACGTAGAAGCGCTGATCTTGCTCTGGGCTGAAATTGAATGGCAGTGCACGAATATAGGAATCCTGAGCCAAGGGATCATCCCTTGGGGGAATCAACGCAATACCGTGAGCCATTAGAGTGGCAGACAATCCCCGGACCCGCTGCTCCAGAATGTCGTCATCCGGTGCTGAAATGAAGACGCCACTAAACACCGGCATGATCGGATTGCCATCGGACACTTGCTGCACTGCTTCTTCTGCAAGGGTGCGGATGGCCATCGCCTGCGGATCACCGCCGACCGCATTACGCTTAACACGGGCGACATGTTCCAAAATGTCATCCTGCGGGGCAAACACCACAGCCATCATCCAGATTGCCTCTTCTGGCATCTGATCCCAGAGCGTCTGCCGGCGGTCCCCGATCATTCGCTCAGCAGTCAAGTGTCCGATTCGTGGTTCCCCTAGGATCGCGTTGACCGTCAGAAAGCGATGTGGACGACCATGGAAATACCAGCAGTTATTACTGGCTGAGGACCATGGAGCACCGCGCCGCAGGGCCCGATGCGCCAAATCTCCCAAGGCCGTGCCTTTTAGCAAGGTCAACGGTGTAGCGGCCAGTGGCACCTTGGGGGTATCCGCGGCTTCTTGGGCTGGGCCGAACCAGTCATCCAGCCAACGGCAGAGATCCTCGCCACTCAAAGGCATCAAACGAATGCCCACCTGAGCTAATGAATGAGTCAGGCGTTCGCATAGATCGTCGAGGTGCTGTCCATCCGGGACCCCACCCGGCTCCTCAATGCGCCAAACACACAATCGTATGCATCGTATTTTCCCTTTCCACGGCGTTTGACTAACCGGATCAAAGAAAAAACCATTCTTTTTACAGGCATCTTGGTAGTGTTCGCGTAACACTTCCATCCAGTGCTGCGAATAGACCGAATTCCGAGTCATCGAGTTTAGATACTGCTCAAGTGCCTGAAGATCGTCGGCTAGGTGATGGCGGTCATACACAAAAAACTGTGCCACCCATGGCCTGCGCTGGTTTTGCGGAAATACGTCACGCAACAAAGGCATCAGGCGCTGGTGGAGGTCCTCGATAATGTTGTCCGGCCTTCCTTCGGTATGTGCGGGAGCCAGATCGAACAAACGGCCGACACTGCATAGATCCTTCATCAGAATCATCTCCGGCCCAAGTGCGGCCTTGGGGAACAGTAACTCCGCAAAGGATGCCGAAGTTCTTATCTCCTGCAAAACGGATTTACTCCCCGCTATCGGACGCGCAAATTGTGCCCGGGTTAAAGGTCGGCGGCCCTGCCCGCTCCAGCAACTAGCTCCCGCATTCGGCGCGTGTCTTGGATCCGCTGGCAACGCCGGACGAAGTCCGGCGAGCCAGCGGTCAAACGCATTCCGCTTGCGATCACTCATCGCAGTCCTGTAATACCTCGTCCAGAGTCTGGACCAAACCTTCACGCAATTCCTGAATTCGAACGTAGTAGGAATCATCCTCGGCACGTTCTCCTTCATCGATTTCCATCCTCATGTCGCCCAGCAGGTTATCAATCGGGATTAACGACACATACAGCCGCTTGGCGATCGGCTGGGCCATGATGCGTTCCAGAGTGACTTTCTTTTTTGATTTTTTCTTTTTGCCCACGATGGTTCCTCCTCAGAAAGTTTTGTGGCCAATGAATTTCCCTTTGCCCGGGGCGCAACATTCGTAGGGACGCCACAGGTTCCAGGCATAACTCCCGTCTTCGCTGGTCTTGTCGAACGACCAATTCGAGGGAGATCCGAAGGTTTCGCAACGCGACTGCGTGCGCGGGCTGATCATCTGCCAGCGCGCGTTGCGCTCGTTGATCGAGGGCAGCCAAGCCAATTGCGCCTGCTGGCGGCAATGTCCGGATTGTGTGTGCGACGGCGGGGGTGCGGCAGTCATGCACTCCTCCAGCGGGGCCGTGGATGCACAGTGGGAAGGCTCTGGAACTGGAGAATCAGAACGCCACAATCCTCCTGACCGTTCGCAGGCTTCGCGGTTTGGGGCATTTGGGTTTCCGTGCGTGACCCGGCGGTGGCCGTCATAGCCGAACGGCACGTACACCCGGGCCTGATTCGGTTGAGTCACGATGTCGGCAGCGCGCTGTACGGCCACGGCGGCCGCCTTTACATCTTCAGCCTGCCACACGAAACCGGTGCGCGGAAAGACCGACCCCCACGAATTTCTTGGCCAATCGCCGATTTCACGCAAGCCCGGGGTTAGGCTCTCTGGACGTGCAGATTCCAATCCACCTCGCCACTCCATGTGGTCGAGTGCAGATACAAAGTACGGAAACATCGGCTTGGCCTGAGAGCGGCACAGGTAGACCACATTGAAGACTTTCTGCCGTAGCGGGAACGGATGCCCAACTGCATCGACTTCCTTGAATCGCAGGGTGTGACCGTCCGAGGCATCCGTGGACGGAAACGATCCTCCCTGCAACAGGTCTCCCAAAGGAGAATCCAAATCCAACAGGGTGCGAAGTTCCGTCCAAGGTGGAGCCCCGGTCTGGTCGTATGCAGTGAAAACCAAGTCCGGCAAATAGTGTCGGACTCGTGGCGTGGTATTGATTCGGCAGCGCCCGTATTTGCAATGAAGCCACAGGCATACTCCGACTATCTTCCAGTCCAAGCAGTTGGATTGGAGTGAACGCCGCGCCACGTCCGCCGTACTGAACGTCTCGGCCATTGCCATAGAAAGGCTGCACAAGAACAAACTGGCCAGGACCGGAAAGCGCATCAGTCGACCCTAGAATCCAAGCCAGCCACCTGCCGCAGGCGACGACAAAGCCACAAATAAGCAGCGCGGCACATGAATCCTTCCGAGGAGTGTCGAGTTGGTGGGTCCCCGCCATTGCGTTCCACTCTGGCCCGAATCTCGTTTGTCAATCCATCCACGTCGAAGAAGCGCCGCATCATCAGACGATCCAGCCCACGAACCGTCGCCTGCATGAACTGCATGTACTTCGCGATCAGAAGCAGGCACAGCCCGACAGCCAAGAGCTGAAAAACGCGAATACTCAGCATGGCCCCGTCCTCGGCAGAAACACAGTGGCAAAGCCACATCGAAGACAAACAGGGCAATAACCGTTTCTTCTAGGATCCCTATTCCTTGGGTGTGATGATTTTTTGTTATTCATTTTTCTTGACTTTTCAACGCACAACCTTCAGGGTCGGGCCGCGCTCGAAGACGTTGAACCAAGTGGCATACCCGGGAACCGGGGTTCCATCGGCTGTAAGGTGTGGATAGACATACAGGATCAGTCGCGGGTTGGGGAACTCCCTGAAGTCTCGACGCAACTGTCGGTCCACTTCGGCCATGAAGGGGCTACCCATGCCCGGTTGGACTGGCAGCGGGCGAGGCATGGGCGCAGGCGTTCCAGACGGCATAGCCTGCCGGTATAGATCACGCACCGTGCTCGCGGTTTCCGGGAGTTCGGCCGGAGCAGCACAGGCACTAATCCAGACCGCCAAAAGACACAGCCAAGGAAGGAATCGGATCGTCATAGATCGTCCGGGTTGGTGAATGGATGACAGGGATGCTGTCCGTGATATGGATGTCCACTTCGCGACCGGCCGGGACTACCACTGCATCCCAAGTATCGTTGGCAAACCGCAGCAGATAGTCGCCGTATGCGGAGGCTGCACCTTGAACCGTCTGGCCTAGCAGGTAGCTGAAAGCATCTCCCTCCACTTGAGACGTTTCGGTTCCCCCGGAGACATTGCGCCGCACCTGAGACTCAGCAAAAGCCCCACCCATGCCGGCCAGAACACCGGCCAACAGATGCGTGCCCATATCCTCTGGGGCCGTGGTATGAATCTCTCCCACCAGGCAGGGATTGCCAGACTTATCGGCTAGATAGCCGAAACCCTCCTGCGCTGGCGCCTTTGCAACATGAAATGTTCCATCATCGAACACATAGACCAGGCTCCGGATGGACGCGCTTGCACAGGACAGCACTGCGTCGCCACGGACGACGCCACGCCACAGGATGCCACGCAATTGAGGAAGGCGCACGCCGTTTGCCGTCAAATTGTCGGCTTGGCTCACCACGACGAATGGCCACGGGTCCTGCACGGCCCCGCCACGCGGGATGCGTCCAACCAAAGCAGTCAGGGACAATCCGGACAGGATAGACGGCGGGATGTAGAACCTTGGTGGTTTATCGGTCTCTTCCCCCGCGACCAGATTGCCCGAAACTGCCGCCAAATTGCGCTGTAACGCCCTGTCACTATCAATCGGCTCTACCCAAGTCAGTGGCAAGTCAAATTGAGGCGTCGAAAGCTCGGCCTCCGTGTTGGATGGAGGCTCATAGGTCAAGGTGTCCAGATCAAATGCTTCCCCTTTCTCGGGTGCCTCGCCCGATGAGAGTGGAGATGATTTGGATGTCTGCGCCTCCTCTTGCCGCCGCCTGTGTTGCACCAGTTGTTCAACGCGGGAGGACAACTCAACAAGTGATTCGTCCAGTTCCCGGATTTGTTCCGCCTGATCTGAAATCTTTTGCTCCAAGCGGCGCATGCCGGTCGCCGCGGCTCGGACTTCCTCAGCGGCTTCATCTAGTTCTCGACTGGAGGGAACTAGAATCTCCGGCTCAGCCGGTGGCGGAGAAGTGGACAGGAATGTCACCGATAGTGCAAGCAACAAGGCAACCCCGGCAAGCAACTTAAGCAGCGGGCTGCGCGCGTTCATTGGGCGTGCTCAAACGGGATACTCGAAATCAGCACCACAGTCGTCGTATCTCGGACGCTTCCAGATGCCTCCAAACGAGGGTGTACGATGGCGGATGCCGCAAATCGCCCGCGGAGATCGCGAGGGTCAAGCGTCAGGGATTCAGGCAGGCGATTGCGTACCGTGACTGCGGTTATGTAATAAGGAAGTGCCTCCCATGCAGCATGGGGAATAGACTCGACCGCATCCCCACACGCGGACGGATATGTTTCCCGACAACGAAACAGGGCCACCGGCTGTTCATCGATAAGAACCTGCCGGATTTTGGAAACCAGATCTTCACGGTAGTCGGGCGCATACAAGGCTTGGATGGCATAACGCATCAGCGCCACATAGCTTGGCTGTCTGTCCGGTGAAAACGAAGGAGAAGATCTGGAGCCCTTCAGATCTACCGTGATGCTCAGCGGCTCCGTCGGTGCCTGGGGATCCGTCCGAACTTTCAACACCAACAGCTCGGTCTCGGTTTTGAGGTATACACGCTGCAGGGACAAAGCATCCCGGGCAGTTAACCAAACATGAGGACCAGCGCTTTCGGCACGCAAGCTTTCCTTCAGTACCGCAGACAATCCGACACGAACTTCCTGTGCGCCCTCGATTTCGATTCGCCGCTCTTTACCAAGCGGCAGCAGTACCGGAAGCGGATCACCAGTGTAGACCCGCGACGACGACGCCAGAACCGTCGATGACGCCAAGCACAGCAGCAGTGCTAGAAACCACCTCATTCGAGAGCCGACAGGTGAGAACGTAAACGTTCAGGAGGTTGGTACTGCCGATTCAGAACCAATCCCCACTCATTGGTTTCGGGATCAGCATCCAGCAATACGACCTCCAAGAAATAACGGACATCAATATCTTTGTAGATTTGATCCTCCAGATAGTCCCGGAGGCGAACATCCAAAATGACCTGCCAAGTGTCTTGTCCTAATGGATGTACGGATTCATTGCTGTAACTCCCGAGAACCGGGCTAACACTGCGTTGTCGGTTTCGGAACTGAGCCTCATGGCGCTGATGTTCACGTGTCAGCCAGAAGCGGTAGTCTGGACTGAGAAATGCCGCCAAGCGTTGAATATTTTCCAAATTATCAATGGCGCCATTGTCGGTCCAATTGTTAATCTGCTGGTGGATGTATCCGGCGAAAACATACACTTCCCATGGATGCACCACATCACCATGGAGAGTTGCGCCATAGCGCAATTGGGGCGGCAGACTCAGGCGTTGCGTCCCGGATGCATGCCACCAGCCGGCGTAAGCAAGTAACTGTGACACTGCCAGAAACACCAGACCGACCTGCAGTGCCCGGACATAGCGACGGCGGTTCAGTTCTTCGTCACGGAAGCTACAAGGTGTCACCGCTCCACCCTCCAGGATCCTTCCCGCCAGATGATATTGGCGCTTCGTCTGAAGTGGCGAGCAACGCGTTGCAGATAACAGTTGGGCGGCCGGTTCCGCTTGAGGTGCCTCAGCGCTGTGCCTGCAAGCAACACCGTGATGAAAGCATTCAGCACCAGCACCGGAAGAGCCCACAACAGGGAACCAGTCCACAAACAAAATATGCCTGCCCCCACCGTGCCTGGTGCCACCGATAACACTATTGCCGCGGTCAATTCGGTGCCACTGAGCCCTCGAAACATCGGCGGCTCAAAACCGAGTGGAGAAGCTGGGCGCGTCATTCGAAGTCGGACAGAATCTGCCCCCCCATGTAGCCCATCAGGGCAATGATGATCACGACCAGCAAACCGGTGCCCAAGTAAATTCCAAGGCTTCCCCAGTCCCCCTTAACGCGCGCTTGGTTAAGTTTTGCGATCAGACCGCCGCCGTAGCCGAGGAAGGCACCCACCACAAGAAAGCCGAACACCAAAGCCATACCTGTGATCGCAACGGACTTAATAAATGAAAAGGGATCGGTCGCATCAGCGGCAATACCGTCGAAGACAGGCAAATCCAGTGTGTTTACAGCAATTCCCCAGCGCGGATGAAGCGCTAGAGCACACGCTAAAACAAGAATAAGTTTCCTCATGATTTACTCCACAAAGGCAATCAGGGCGACCACCATGCAAAACATCAAGCCGGCCCACAGGATTCGAGTGGCGACTTCGCCGACTGCTAAGGTCTCGTCACGTAACTGCCGCAGACTAGAGACGGCCACCCACGACACCCAAAGAGTCACGACTAGCAGGCAAGTCGCAGCAGTTATTTCCGCCAGAACTTCGCCCGAGATGCCGGAAGTTACCTCGAACTGACCAAGCATGGAATCACTCATACAATTGATAGTCTCCGGTGATGTCCATGCGATCGCGCGGTGTCGTTTCGGCCACCGTTAGAGTGCGCCTCAAACCGATCACGATCCGGTCGAATTCGTCCGCTAAGCGCACGTAGTCCACCCGCACTCGAGCACGCTCATCGCGGCGCTCGTAAGCATCGTCAATCAGGTGTCGGGCTAATTGCAATTCGTGCAGAAGTTGCCCAAGAACCTGCCTCTCGCCCATGTCCGGGCGCACTAGATAGTCGGGAGTCAGCCTTGAAGATGCCGAATGGTCAATCAACCCTGGCCGCGGGATGTGACTCAGTTCCCGGGGCTGCGAAACCGGAACCGCATAGTGCAACATCTCGCACCCTGCCACTAGTAATGCCGCAGTTGTGCCAATCAGCCATTCAGCATGTCTCATTCTTAGGCCTCCGGGCGGAGTTGAGGGCCGCCCTAAGGCTGGGCGGCCCTACACGGCCCCCCATCCGTGGGAGTAATTACCGCCTGTGCAGTCTCTAACACTCATTGCCAGAAAGCAAGGAAAAATGGTCAGTTTTTTTTGACCATTTATTTGCTTATTAACATACTGATAAATAATAAATTTATCTGTAAAGCTTTGGGAAATGTAAAGTTTTTTATCTTATGTAAAGTTTAAGGCCTTTGTTCGCCCGAAAGCTTTCCCAATTCTTCTCGGTAAATCTGTTCAAATTCCATAGTTCGTCGGTAGAAATCAAGCATAAAACGGGCATTCTCTCTAGCAAACCGGCGCCGCTGTTCTGCATCATCCGCATAAATCCCTAAGACCTCGTATGGAGTCATTTCGGCCAGTGGCTTGCCAATCAAGGAGCGCCACGATTGATATTGACGCCATTCCTCCTCGCTCAATTCCAGCCAGCGAAGCACACGGAGGTCGGTTTTCTGCCACTGACTCGCTTCTTCGCGCGCCGCCTGCACATCAAGAATTACGGATGCCGCAACTCCAGCTAGGGCCGTAAGCCCTATCAACCATCCGGCTTCCCGGCGCCACACCCTGCTCATTGTTCCTCCAGGATAAGTTTCGTCATACCGTCGCTGATGTGTAATTTCTGATTATCGCGGTCAATGGCGTTGATTCTCCAGCCTAGCCGAGAGTCTCCCTGCCGTGCTGGCAAAATCCGCCCTTGGTGCTCAAGCAGCGCATACGCTTGCCCATGCCAGACTTCAATGCCCCGAAAAATGAACTCAGGCTCCATGGACACCTGAATCGCTTCGTCTTCAAGGGAACCTAGCAACCGGTTCATGCCACGCTCAAGCAAGTGCAGCTTCTGGTCCATGCCCTGTAGCCTGGAGGATTGTGTTTTGAGTTTCTCGTCAAGCCCTTCCCTCCATTTTTCGAATGTTCGCATCTGAGACAGAAAGGTTTTTTCGAACACTTCAAGGTTGCGTTGATCCCATTTGTTAAGACGGTTGTCCAGAGTCTGTGCCAAAGATTCCGACAACAGTTTCATATCGATTTCGGGAATTGCACTTGCCGCCGACGGAAGCTCTGTTGGCTGAAGTAGCTGAACACCTGGATCAGAAAATGCAAATGTCTCGTTCGAACCTCGTAACATCTCGTGGACAAGCGCAGCCAGTAATAACAGAGAAAAGACTCCGCCTGCCAACCACACCCGCCAGCGTGTCCGGGATGATTTTTGGAAATTCATCCGTGCCTCCTAGAGAAATTTGCAAAGAATTTGGTTCTACCGCAAAGTTTCCGAGAAGTAAACAAAAAATGGTCAGATTTTTTAGACCATTTTTCTCACTCATGAATCAATTACTTACATTTAGGCATCTTGGCCGGATCGGCCTGCTGAAACCTTCACCTGATTGCTATCCGGCTCATCAGTTTGATTTTGGCTGGAATTAATGCTTTTCCATCCAGATCAACGTCGCCATACGCCCAGTTATCCGATCTCGGCGGTACGAATAAAAACGGCGCTCATCCTGAAAAGTACATTCTTCGGCACCGTAACAGTGCTCGACACCGGCCCGCTCTAACTGCCATGCGGCGGCAGACGTCAGATCCAACAACCAGTGTCCAGCACGCCCAGACGGACGGAATGCCACCGAAGCAAGTTCCTTGCCCAATGCCGCCCGCACCAGCTCATCCACCTCATAGAATTCCATACTGATTGCCGGGCCGAGCCAAACTAGCAGATCCTCTGGCGGTCCCGGGTAGGCATGAATTGCCGCCTGCAGGACATTCGCAGCAATGCCCTTCCAACCGGCATGTGCTGCAGCCACCCAATCGCCTTTTCGTGAGCACAGCAAAACCGGCAAGCAGTCTGCTGTCTGGACAACACAGATCGGTCCCGCGCAGGTGGTGTAGCTCGCGTCTGCCTTGACCAATTCTGGTGTGATCCGCGCCTCCTGAACCATGGCACCATGTTGCTGATCCAGCCAATACGGTTCGCCAGGCAACCGAAGGGTCTGCGCCAAAATCTCCCGGTTCTGCTGTACATCCTCAGGCCGGTCGTCCACATGCGCGGCAAGGTTGAATCCTGCATAAGCGTTCCGACTGACCCCCCCGGCCCGAGTGCTCGTCGCCGCTCGCACGTGGTCAGGCGCGGGCCAATCCGGATAGACGAATTCCGGCTCAGTCACGGTCGCCTTCCAGTTGCGCCAACAAACCCCGAAAGTCTTCCGGCAAGTCTGCGTTCCAGTCGACTAGGGTTCCTCGAGTCGGATGCCGGAGTTGTAGGGAGCAGGCATGTAATGCCTGTCGCCCGAATCCTCGAACTGCGTCGCGTACGGCGACAGATGCGTCTGATGGACTTCTTGCGCGTCCGCCGTACACCGGATCCCCGACTACTGGATGGCCCAGATGCGCCAAATGCACCCGGATCTGGTGCGTACGTCCGGTCTCAAGACGGACATCGAGCAGGGTCAGGCCGCGGAATTTTCGCCGAAGCCGATAATGCGTGATGGCCTCCCGACCGCCTTCGCGTACACACATGCGCTGTCGCTGCCTTGGGTGCCGCCCGATCGGCTCCTCTATCGTCCCTCCTGCGATCAGTTCACCCTGGACCAGAGCCTGATATCGCCGTTGAATCTCGCGCATCTGAAGCTGCCGGGTCAGTGCCGTGCAGGATTCAAGGTTATGCGCCACCACTACGAGCCCGGTCGTGTCACGGTCCAGCCGGTGCACGATTCCTGCTCGTGGCACTTTAGCGGTCGCCGGGAAGTGGAACAAGAGCGCGTTCTGGATCGTCCCGTCCGGGTGCCCGGGGGCCGGATGCATAACCTGTCCGGCCGCCTTGTTCAAAACAATCAGGTCATCATCGGCAAACACGACGGCCAGAGGCAGATCCTGAGGCTCGCACTGGGAGGGTGTGGCGGCCTGCGGCCAGACCTCGACCCGCTCACAGCCCCCCACCGGATCCCGGGGGCGAGCCATTTCTCCTTCCACCAGCACGCGCCCCGCCCGAATCCAGTCCTGCAACTGCCGCCGGGAAAACTGGCTGAACATCTGTGCCAGCGCAACGTCCAGGCGCTTCCCCGCCAAGTCTTCCGGCACTTCCCCCACCAGAGGCAAACCGTCCAATTGCCCGCTCCAGCCAACCATTAAAAATCCCATCCTATCACTGCCGTTATATAATTTTGCAGTTGAATCCAATCCCCTGTAATGCGTTTTCTCCCTGTCGTTCTTTCTTTTGCGTCGTTGTTGATGATGGCCGGTTGCGGGCTGTTGCCGGACGCGCCGGAAACCGAATACGAGGGCAAATCCGCGGCACAGTTGTATGCCATGGGCCTTTCCTATCGTCGAGGCGGCGATTTCACCAAGGCGATCGAGGCTTTCGAACATCTGGAGTCCGGGTATCCATTTGATCCCTATGCCCAGCAAGGCCTGCTGGAGATGGCCTACTCCTTTTACCGGCAAGAGGAATATAACGAAGCAATCGTCGTGCTCAATCGCTTTATGGAGCAAAACCCGCTACACACGCATATCGCGTATGCACACTACATGCAGGGCGTTGCCTATCTGGATTACGGCCGAACCCTGATGCATTATGTCCTGCCCTACATCCGACACAACAAAGACCCAACCCCGTGGCTGCATGCGTTCAAGAACTTTTCCTTGGTCGTGACGAAATTTCCAGAATCGCGATATGCGGCGGACTCTCGCCAGCACACCATCTTCCTGCGCAATCTGCTGGCCCGCTATGAACTGCATGTCGCGGATTTCTATTTACGCCGCAAAGCCTACGTCGCGGTCGTCAACCGAAGCAAACACGCGCTGAAGCGCTACCATGGTGCGCCAAACATGGACGATATGCTGTGGTACCTGGAAGAGGGTTACCGCCATCTGGAAATGCACCAACTCGCAGACGACACGCGGAGTGTCCGGGATCTCAACTTCCCGAATTATGAAGCCCGAAAGGCAGCCGAAGTGGAAGAGCCAACCTGGCTGTCAAACACGGGCGACTGGATCAGCGACACGGTCGACAGCGCCGCCATCATGGTCGGGTTCGACATCGAAGAGTTCCCGCCGCCCGAATTCAGCGGCAAGTACCAGAGAGTCGTACTCAATCTCGGCGAAGCCGAGGAATTCGTCGCGGCACACGAACCGGACAAGGTCGTGGTCAGCGAGGTCCCAAGCGGCCATGTCCCGACGTCGGACATCGACTCCCAGGATCTCTGGTATCAGTTGCGCAGGCTGCTGAGCCTGTCCGACGATGAAGATCTCCCGAGTGCCCCGGAGGACATCCCCGAGCCCACCGTGACCTCGGAAACCTCGGACACATCGCCGGAAGAAAGTGCGCCGGACCCGGCGCCGTCGAACTGAATCCGGTCAATTCAGGCTTTGTAGCCGGACGTGATCGGGTAACGCCGATCCCGTCCAAATGCCCGTTCCGTCGTTTTCACTCCCGGCGGCGCCTGCCTGCGTTTATGCTCGCTTCCGAGCACCCGGGCGACCACATCATGGACCAGGTCGGCATCAAACCCCTGTGCCACGATTTCCGAAAGCGAACAGTCTTCCTCGATGAACAGGCGCAGAATGGCATCCAGTACGGCGTAATCCGGCAATGAATCGGAGTCTTTCTGATCCGCCTTCAATTCCGCCGACGGTGGGCGAGTCAGGATCCTCTCCGGGATGACTTCCTCGTCGCGGTTGCGATAGCGGGTCAACTGGTACACACGGGTCTTGAATATGTCCTTGAGCGGCGCAAACCCTCCCGCCATATCGCCGTACAGGGTCGCGTAGCCGACCGCCATTTCGCTCTTGTTTCCGGTCGTCAGAAGCAGTTTCCCGCTGTGGTTCGAGCGTGCCATCAACAACAGGCCGCGGACGCGCGCCTGTAGGTTCTGACAAACTATATCGTCTTGCTCGGCTTCCGGGCCCAAGGTCTCAAGCAAAGCCTGGAAGGCTGGCTCGATCGACAATGCCAGAGAGGAAACGCCCAAGCGTTCGCACAGTAGCACCGCGTCCTCCACGCTGGCCTGCGACGTGTATCTCGAAGGCATCAGCACTGCCTCCAGCCTCTCGGGACCCAAAGCATCCACCGCGACGACCAGCGCCAAAGCCGAATCAATACCGCCAGACAGGCCGAGCAACGCGCCGGGGGCACGGTGCTTGTTCACGTAGTCGCGCACTCCCAACACCAATGCCTGGTATAAGGACGCATTCTCGTCCAAGTCTTCGATCTCTTGCCGGGAACCGCCCCAGTCCAAGCCCTCGGGCACCAGTTCCGCTTCGGCTTCAACAAAAGAAGGCAGTTGTGCCGTTCGCTGCCCGGAAGCATCCAGCACAAAACTCGCCCCATCGAAAACCAGTTCGTCCTGTCCGCCGACCTGGTTGACGTACCAGACCGGGCAGCCAGTTTCCATTGCGCGCGCACGCGCGGCCTCCAAGCGCTTGGAGGCCTTGTGGAGATCGAACGGAGAGGCGTTCAGGCAAACCAGGACTTCCGCCCCGGCCGCCGCCAAGTCCGCAGCCGGCTCCGGCTGCCACAAGTCCTCGCAAACCAGCAATCCCAGCCGTCTCCCGGCTTCAACGATGAAAGGCTCCGAGCCCGGAACAAAGTAGCGCTGCTCATCAAAGACGTCATACTGCGGCAGCAGCCTCTTGCGGGCAAAGCCGACCCGTTGGCCCTGATGCAGTACGCAGGCGGCGTTGAACAAGGCGCCATTCTCACGCACCGGAGCCCCGACGATCACCCAATGCTCTCCGCTGCAGCGCGCCAGTTCCTCCAGAGCCTCGTCGATGCGATTGATGAAATCATCACGCAGCAGGAGGTCTTCCGGGGGATAGCCACACAATGCCAGTTCCGGAAACACCCAGATCGAAGGTTGGTCCTGACCTTCCAGCCGCGCCTCGATGCGGGCACGGTTGCCGTCGATGTCGCCGACCAGCGGGTTGAACTGGACGAGTCGGGCGGGCGGAAGATTAGTCATGAAATAAAGTAGCGGGCGCGGATGATGTAGATGCCCACTAATTATGGAGGATTATGCGGAAAATTCATTTTTAAAATCTTCTTGAAACCTGTCGATCTGGTGCATACGCTCATGCAGAATAGTAACGATGCCAACGTCTCCATTATTTAGTTTCTTCCAATAGATATAGTGTCTCTCATATCTATAAAAATAACCATCTATTCCAAATTCTGCCGGGATCGGGCGGGACAGAACGCTACCCGCCGCAATTGCGGCAAATACCTCGAACAATCCCATGATATAAGCATCAGCCTGATCGCTCCCCCACTTGTCTTGGGAATATCGATAAATCTCATCAATGCGGAGAGAAGCCGCCTCTTGAACGCGGATCGACGCCATGCACAAGCCTAGGTTTTGTTCCGTGCGATGACATCCGAGGCCGAAAGAGGGTGAAATGAACTATCTGGTGCTGCAAAAGCGTGTTCCAGTTCAGCTTTGAGGCGTTGAAAGGCCTCCAGCTCCACCCGCTCTTTATCACGTCGAATCAAGTCGCGAACGTACTCACTTACATTCTCGTAAGATCCAGTCTCACTGACATTCGCTGAAACGAAATCACTGAGTGCGCCACTGAGGCGAACTGTCATTGTTGTCGTGCGTGCCATAACGGTTTAGCCACAAGGAATGTAGTTAATATACTTAATATTAACTACGCATGCAACCCCTTTTGCAATTGCCTTCATCAGCTTAATTGTTGGGTACCAATCTCAGCAGTTGCCCATTCGAATCGTCCGTCAGCAAGTAAATCAGGCCGTCCGCCAGCACCCGCACATCGCGGATGCGGTGCTCCTTGGGTTCCGGCAGGACCTGCTCATGCACCCCGCCCTCCGCTCGCAACTGTACTCGGTACACGCTTCGGAACTTCAGTGCACCCACCAGGAAATCTCCGCGCCATTCGGCAAAAGAGGCGCCGTCGTAGACCGCAAACCCCGACGGGGCGATTGACGGCGTCCAGTGTTGCACGGGCGGCTCCATCCCCGGCGCATGCGTCTGCTCGCTGATGATCCCGCCGGTGTACTCGCGTCCATGCGTCACCTGGGGCCAGCCGTAATTGGCTCCCGCGCGAATCCGGTTCAGTTCGTCTCCGCCTTTCGGGCCGTGCTCGTGCAACCAGAGCTTTTCATCGAAAGGGTTCCACGCAAGTCCCTGCGGGTTTCGGTGGCCATAGGAATACACTTCCGGCAAGGCATCGGAGTTCCCGGTAAACGGATTGTCCGCCGGGATCCGCCCGTCCGCATGCAGGCGAATCAATTTGCCCCAGTGGCTGTCTAATGCCTGCGCATTCTCGCGCTCACCCCGATCCCCAATAGTCAGAAACAGGTGTCCGTTCGCATCGAATGCCAGCCGCCCCCCGAAATGCCAGGTCAATCCCCCGCACGGACGAGCCTCGAACAGCAGCTGGCCGTTCTCAAGTCGATTGCCTTGCAGGCGGTAACGGCTCAGCGCCGTTGTGAATCCCGCAGAGCAGGATTTGCTATAGCTGAGGTAGATCCAGCGATTGTCCGCCTGCCCGTATTCCGGATGCAGGACCACATCCAAAAGCCCTCCCTGCCCGACCCAAGCCACCTCCGGCACCCCTTCGATGAGATCGCGACCGGCGAAGTCGGCATCCAGGTGGAGCAGGCGTCCGGGTTTTTCCGTAATCAGCAGGGAACCGTCCGGCAGTTGTACCAAGCTCCATGGGTATTCCAGTCCTCCCTCTAGAGTTTCGATCCGATACGCCGGACCCTCCGACTCTGCCATCAAAGCCTTCGGCGCGAACATCCCCGCCGCAAGCAGGATCACCCCGGCGCAGAACAACCGTAAAAATAAGCCTGGGGCCGTCTCTCCACAAAGGAGAGTAATACTGCCTCTCATAATCCCCATACAATAACACCACAAGCCCTCGGTCACATCGATGCCACACTCCGAGATCTTCTGGCTCTGTATCGCATTTGTCGTCGGGACTGCCGTGGGCAGTTTTCTGAACGTGATAGTATTCCGGCTCCCTGTCATGGTGCGTGGAGAAAACCCCGAATTAACCCTGTGGTCTCCACGCTCTCACTGTCCCCATTGCCATCGGACGATCCGCCTCCCCCATCTGATTCCAATCCTCGGATACCTCGCCCTGCGGGGCCGTTGCGCCTTCTGCAACGTCCCCATTTCGTTGCAATACCCTCTCCTGGAACTGGTGGCAGGATTGCTCGCGATGGGTGCGCTCCTGAGCACGGACAGCCTCCCGGAAGCCAGCGCCTATGCCATACTGGGTTGGGGACTTCTGGCACTTGCCTTGATCGACTGGCAGACACAATTGTTGCCGGATTTGCTTGTCTATCCGCTGCTATGGCTGGGACTGCTGGTGAACACGTACGAACTGTTTGCGCCATTGCACGAAGCGGTCATCGGAGCCGTAGCGGGCTACCTGTCGCTGTGGTTGCTGAATCACCTGTTCTACTTTTTCAAGAAAGAGGCCGGCATGGGTTACGGTGATTTCAAGATGTTTGCCGTGTGCGGGGCTTGGCTTGGCTGGATGATACTTCCTTGGGTGGCCTTGGGTGCTTCAATCCTGACCCTCCTGCTATGGCTGACCCGGCGGGCATGGGGCCGTGCCCAACGTGCACTGCCCTTTGGTCCCGCTTTGTCGCTGTCGCTGTTCGGCTTCCTGATCTGGAGGGATTCCGCCTGGTCACTGGTCGGCTGGTCTGGGCTTTGAGAACCTGCACATGATCAGAATCGGCATGACAGGAGGCATCGCCTGCGGGAAATCGCAGGCTGCCCAGTGCTTTGAAGAACGAGGCGTGCCCATTATCGATGCCGACGATATCGTGCGGGAGTTGACGGCTCCAGACGGCCCGCTTCTCGGGGAAGTGGTCGAGCGGGCCGGCCCGGAAATACTGCAAGACGACGGCAGCCTGAATCGAGCACTGCTGCGTACGCGCCTCTTCCGCGATGCAGCCCTGCGCCAGGATCTTGAGTCCCTGTTGCATCCCCCTGTGCGGACCGCCATCCGAACCTGGTTCACGCAGCAGAAAGGGTCTTATGCGATTGCGGTGGTCCCCCTGCTGATCGAGGCGGGTTGGCTGGATGACGTGGATCGGATTCTGGTCGTGAATTGCCCTGAGAACCTGCAGCGTGCACGGTTGCAGGAACGTTTTCCTAAAATGGATAATAAGCAGGCCGATGCTGTCCTGGCCGCCCAATTGTCGGCGGCCGAACGTCTGCGGCATGCCGACGACGTGATCGAAAATGCGGCGAGCATGGATGCCTTGGACAGGGCGGTGGACGCGTTGCACCAGCAATACATGGCAGCATGAACGACACCTCCCCTTCCCCTTTGATCTACGAGCAGGCCGTCAACGAGCGGATGCGCACGTTTCTGCGAATCGACTTTCTGGCGCGACAGTTCGAATATCACTATGCTCAGCCTTCGTTGTGGGGAACCCGCTCCACCGTCGCCACTCTGCTGGAATTCGTCAGCCTAATCAGCCGGCACAACATTAAGGTCGAACTGATACGCGAGCTGGATCAACGCCTCGCTTGGCTCGAAATGTTGAGTTCATCCGACAACGCGAACCTGGATCTCCTCAAGGAAATCATCGAACTGCATCAGAACCTGCGCGATGACGCACATGGCTTGCAGTATCCCGTGCACCAGCACCTGACCCGGCACGACATGCTCAACACTGTCAGCCAGCGCATCCGCATGCCCGGCTGCACCAGTGAAACCGACATTCCGCTGTACCACAACTGGCTGGCCAGCCGGCAGGCCGATCATGCGGCCCAACTGCAACAGTGGTACGAGCCGTTCGCCCCCATCATCCAGATTGCGCGAACCGTGTTGGAGATGGTCCGGAATAGCGCTTCGTTCGCTCCCGAAATCGCGAAAGAGGGCTGGTTCGAGCAGATACTGGATCCCGGCCGAATTCATCAGATGATACGGATTCGCATGCCGGTGGACTCGGAGTTCTACCCGGAAATCAGCATCGGGAAGCGCTCTTTCAGCATCGTGTTCCGCGAGGGAAGCGACCTGGATCAGCGACCTGCCCAGACCACTCAAGAAGTCAAGTTTGAACTAGCCTGCTGCCTCTTCTAGGGCCACACACCCTCGACCTCAGACAGACCCAAGGTTCCGGGAATCCCCGAGCCAGCGTTCCATGATCGGTTCCACTGCTTCCGGATCCTTCCGGAGGAAGTCTTGGGCGATTCGCTGCACCCGCTGCAACTGTTGCTCATCCCGCGAAAGATCTGCCACCCGAAACACCATTTCTCCAGCCTGACGAGCCCCGAGCAACTGGCCTGGTCCGCGCAGACGAAGGTCCCGCCGCGCAATCTCGAACCCATCGGTCGTCTCCCGCATAATCTGGATGCGAGTACGGGCATTTTCCGACAACGGCGACTTGTACAGCAACACGCAACTGCTCTGTTCGGAACTCCGCCCGACCCGCCCGCGAAGTTGATGCAGCTGCGCCAACCCCAGGCGCTCCGCGTTCTCGATCACCATCAGCGAGGCATTCGGGACGTCGACGCCCACTTCGATGACCGTGGTCGCCACCAGAAGCTGGACCTCCCCATTCTTGAAACGCTGCATGACCTGATCTTTGTCCAGCGCTTTCATCCGGCCGTGTATCAGCCCCACCTCAAGCTCGGGCAACGCCTGGCGAAGCCGACCCCAGGTGCTTTCCGCCGCCTCGCACTGCAACACCTCGGATTCTTCCACCAGCGTGCAGACCCAATACGCCTGTCGCCCCTCCTGACAGGCCTCCCGGATCCGTTGCATCAGTTCATCCCGTCGATCTTCCGCCATGACGGCAGTCTGAACCGGCTTGCGGCCCGGAGGCATCTCATCCAGGATCGATGCATCCAAATCAGCGTAGAACGTCATGGCCAGGCTGCGCGGGATCGGAGTCGCCGTCATGATCAACTGGTGTGGATAGGTTTTTTCATCTTCTCCCTTGCGCCGCAGGGCCAAACGCTGATGAACCCCGAACCGATGCTGCTCGTCGATGATCAGCAGGCCTAGTCGATCGAAACTCACATCCTCCTGGATCAGGGCATGCGTGCCGATTACGATGCGGGCCTCGTGGCTTCGGATGCGCGCTTTTTCTTCTTCTCTCTTCTTGCGGGTCTGGCTGCTCGACAAGAACGCCACCGGGATGTTCAACGGAAACAACCATTCCCAAAAACTGCGGTAATGCTGCTCGGCCAACAGTTCAGTGGGGGCCATCACCGCCACCTGTGCATCCGAGGCGGTGACGCACAACGCGGCAACCAGCGCCACGATGGTCTTGCCGGAGCCAACATCACCCTGCAGCAGACGCATCATGGGATGGTTCCGGGCCAAATCCTGCCGGATTTCCTCGATCACCCTCTCCTGCGCCCGGGTCAGCGGGAAAGGCAGGCGTTCCAGAAACCGGCGAATCAGTTCGTCGCCACCTGAAAACGAATCTGCCGGCCGTTGTTCCGCCCGGTTGCGCAAACGGATAAAGCTTAGATGGTATGCGGCCAGTTCCTCCACGATCAGCCGTTGGCGGGCCGGCTCGGATTCCGAAAGCAGACTCTCCACACTCAGTCCTACATCCGGCTCATGGAGGTGACGCAGCGCTTCGGTGAAGCCGGGCAGACCCTGACTTCTGAACAGATCTTCCCAAGCCGGGTGTTCCAGTTGCGCCGGATGGGCTTCGGCCCACTCCAATGCGCGGCGAATCAATTTGCGCAGGGAGATCTGCGCGAGCCCCTCCGTCGCTGGATACACCGGAGTCAGACTAGCTGCAGCACCGGGAGAAGTGTCGGGCGTGACAGGTTCGTACTCCGGATGGAACATCCGGAAAGAGCGGCGCCATAGCTTGACTTCCCCGAAACAACGCACCCGTGCCCCCGGGGTTAGTTGTTCCTGCTGGAAAGTGCTGAAGCGCATGAAGCACAACTCCAGCATGCCCGGAGAGTCGTCGGCCAGTTTCACCCGCAACCTGCGCCCACCGTAGAACTCCACGCGGGCATCCTGCACAATTCCCTCGACCATGCAGCGGATGCCCGGGCGCAGGGCATCCAGAGACACCAACTGGGTCCGATCCTCGTAAGTCCGGGGCAGATGCAGCAGCAGGTGATCGATCCGGGTAATGCCCAACCGCGCAAGCTTCTCGCATACTCGGGGACCGACGCCGGACAATGCCCGAAGCGCCGCTACTGCTGGGTCGGGAGCGGGTGAATCAGTCCGGGTCATCCGGGCCGGAGTCAGGCGCCTAAATTCAGAATCGCATCCATCTCGACCGCCGCACCCTTCGGGAGCGCCGCCACGCCCACTGCCGCACGTGCCGGGTACGGCTCAGAGAAATATTCCGCCATCACTTCGTTGACCAGCGGAAAATGACTCAGGTCGGTCAGGTATACCGTCAGCTTGACGCAATCAGCTAGACTGCCGCCGCTGGCACTAGCAACCGCGCCGAGATTATCGAAAACTCTTTGGATCTGTGCACGCATATCCCCTTCGACCATTTGCATGGTCTGAGGCTCCAAGGGAATCTGGCCGGACAGAAATACCCAGTCTCCGCTTCGGACTGCCTGGGAGTAGGTGCCGATGGCGTCGGGCGCATCGGGCGTGCTGATCGGTTCGGTGGCCATTCGCTAGAAAGTAGAAGATTCGCCGGGATTATACGCAAGAAGCGATTTGCGCTTCTTTCTTCAGACCCTCACAACACCCTGATAACCAAAGCGATAACCACAGTCTCGAGGATGACTATCGCTAAACCAAACCCAAAAATCAGGCGCGCCTCTAAAGTAGCCAGATCAGCCTTTACGTCGAGTTTTGTTGGGCGGTCTTTCTGAATGTCCTTCAAGGCGGAGACCACCGCTTCGGCCTGCGACTCGGTGAACCCACTTTTTTCCAGATCATAGGCAACCCGGTAAATGTTGAGCACAGTAATTTCTCCTTATGATTCCGTATGTCTAGTCATTCGAAACCAAAGCAATTGAAATTATAGGTTCGACAGGTTCCGCCTTCAGAACCTAGTAGGGCTAACTATAAATATAACACCTCTGATTAGAATAGTTGGCACATCTATTGTGATGTATAACTTTCTTTCAATTTTAGGAAAAACAGCCGGTTTTTATAACTGCCTTTATCTAATATAAAATATTGATAAATAAAATTTTTATTTGTAATGGTTTTAGAAATGTAAAGTTTCTTTCTTGCAATTTACACCTAACCCGACAAGCGCACCACCTTGTGCACGTCGGGCAGCCGCCGGACCGCCTTGATGATCGCCGCCAGATGAATCCGGTCGCGGACGTTCAGGATGAATCTCATGTTGATATTGGCCGTGCCCTGCGCCTCGTCCAGATTAACCCCCGCAATGCTGCTCCCTTCCTCGGCAATGACGTCTATCACGCTCACAGATGAGAGCGGATCATCATGCTGAAAGCCCCGAACAACATGGCCGTGACCGTCGCATTGACGCCAACAATAGCGACTGCAATATACACAAACCGGCGATAGAAATCCTTGAATCCTTTCTCTATTCCGGCCCTCGTCGGATAGCCTTCCAAAGCGGCCTTCACTTCGGCCCTCAATTCTTCTCTCGTCGGGTAGTCTTTCAAGGCAGCCTTCAGGTCGTCTTTCGTCACCATGTCCTGGAAGACGGTGCTGAACGCGGAGACTATCGCCTCTGCTTGCGGTTCAGCCAGTCCGCCTCTTTTCAGGTCGTTGGTGACTTGCAGGGTATCGAACATAGGATGTTTCCTGTGCTCCCGAATGCCTGGACGCTTGGAGACCGAAGCGGTTGCGGAAGATTCAATCTCCGGAGTCTGATGGGGCGCAGCCATAAATATAACACCTCTGGGTCGAAATGGCGGAAGCCCCTGTTGTACCCGAAAACCATTCCCCGATGCAAGGGAAAATGGTCAGTTTTTTTAGACCATTTTTTTGCCATTCAAGTCTTTGATAATAAATGGTTTTATTTGTAAAGACTTGAGAAATGTAAAGTTTTTTAAATTATGTAAAGTCTGGGGCCGGAAGGGCTCCCCCCGACTTGCATCTAACCCGACAGGCGCACTACCTTGTGCACGTCGGGCAGCCGCCGAACCGCCTTGATGATCGCCGCCAGATGAATCCGGTCGCGGACGTTCAAGATGAATCTCATGTTGATATTGGCCGTGCCCTGCGCCTCGTCCAGATTGACCCCCGCGATGTTGCTTCCCTCCTCGGCAATGGCAGCGGCGACGCGGGCCAGCAACCCTCGGCGGTTCTTGGTGGAGACCCGGATCGAAACCGGATACTCGCCATCCACCTTTTCCGCCCATTCGCAGGGAATCCACTGCTCTGGAGACTTGCGGAACCGTTTGAGGTTCGGACAGTTGCCGCGGTGGATGACCAGTCCCTGTCCGACCGAAGCGATGCCGGTAACCGTGTCGCCCGGGATTGGTCGACAACATTTGGCAAACGTGACCGCCATTCCCTCCGTGCCCTGCAGCGCAACGGGCTGATCCTGCTTCCGCCCCAACATGCGACCCAACCAACGAGTCGAACGCCGAGGAGATTCCTCCGATCCCATCAACTGATGCGCCACGATCGGCGCCATCAGGCGACCCAGCCCAATGTCTCGGAACAGTTGCTGGGCATCCTCCACCTCCATGGTCTCGAGTGCTTCCGACACCTGCTCACCCGGCAGTTCCTTGAAGGTCTCTTCGAAACGGGACAACGCCTTGTCCAACAACCGCATACCCAATTCCTCCGCCTGCTCCTCTTTCAAGCCCTTCAGATACTGGCGAATGGACGAGCGAGCCTTGGCCGTCACAACGAAATCCAGCCAGGCCGGAGAAGGCTTGCCGTGTGAGGCGGTCAGGATCTCGACCGTCTGCCCGCTGCTCAGTTCCGTACTCAGGGGAGAGGCAATGCGGTCGATTTTCACCCCGACGCAGGCGTTGCCGACACCGGAATGGACCGCATACGCGAAATCCAGTGCGGTGGACCCCTGCGGCAGACGCAGAATGTCTCCCGCCGGCGTGAATACATACACCTCGTGAGGGAAGAGATCCACCTTGACGTGTTCCAGAAACTCCACGGAATCCGGGGCGAGGCGCCGGATGTCCAGAATGTTCTGCATCCAGGTCTTGGCGTGCGCCGGCAGGGACAGGTTCGTGCCGGATTTGTAGTTCCAGTGCGCCGCGACTCCGCCCTCGGCCACCTGCTCCATCTCCTGCGTGCGAACTTGGATCTCCAGGGGCACCGCGTCCGGGCCCTGCAACGCGGTGTGCAAGGACTGGTAGCCATTGGCTTTCGGGATTGCGATGTAATCCTTGAACTTGCCCGGCAGCGGCTTGTACAGGCCATGGACGATACCCAACACCCGGTAGCATTGGTCTGCCGTATCCACAATCACCCGGAACCCATGGACATCGAAGACCTCGTTGAACGACAGGCGCTTCTCCCGCATCTTGCTGTAGATGCTGTAGACGCTTTTCTCCCGCCCCTCGATCTGCGCCTTGATGCCTCGTTCCTCGATGCGCTGAATCAGGTTCCCCCTGATTTTTTCGACCCGGTCGTGCTGTCGGCCGCGGTGCGCCCGGATAGCATCCTTGAGAACACGGCTGCGCATCGGGTACAGCGCCTCGAAGGCGCGCCCTTCCAACTCCAGGCAGAGTACATTCATGCCCAAGCGACGCGTGATCGGTACATAGACTTCAAGGGTCTCGCGCGCGATGCGCTGCTGTTTTTCTTTCGGCAGCACATCCAGCGTCCGCATGTTGTGCTGGCGGTCGGCCAGCTTGACCAGCATCACCCGGATATCGCGTACCATCGCCAGCATCATCTTGCTGAAATTGGCCGCCTGCGCCTCGCTTCTCGAGACGCCGTCCAAGTGCGTTAGCTTGCTGACCCCGTCGACCAGATGGGCAACGTCCTCGCCGAATTCCTGCCGGATCTGGTCGCGGGCGGTCGGTGTATCTTCGATGACATCGTGCAGTAGAGCCGCCACGATGGTGTCCCCATCCAGGTGCAGGTCGGCCAAGGTGCAGGCCACCGACAGCGGATGAGTAATGTAGGGCTCGCCAGACAGCCGATATTGCTCGGCATGCCGCTCGGCACTGAAAATATATGCGCGGTAGACTCGCCGGACCTGATCCAGTTCTAGGTACTGATCAAGCTGATCGCAGAGCGTATGGAAGCGAACAGGGTTCGGCGAGGTTTCGTCAACCGGCGTAGGAGCCGATTCGATCGCCGCGGGCATGGCTCAAGGAACCAGCGGGTTAGGCTCCCTTCGCAGGCTCTTCGCTCGAACCAGAATCGCCAAGAGGTTTCGCGTCCTCAGCCACCTTGGCCTCCGCCTTGGCCTCCGCAGGCGCGGCGTTTGCGGAAAGCTCCGCATCCTCCTCGCTCACGTCGAATTCGTCGTCGAAATCTTCGTCGTCGTCATGCGCCGCAGACACATCCTCGACAACCATTTCTGCCGCCTGTTGATGTATCGCCTCCAGATCCGAAGGGTCGATCTCGTCATCCGGCGCCTGCAGCGGCTGATCCAGGATGTCGGGCGTCACTTTTCCTGCGGCGATTTCCCGCAGGGCGAGTACGGCAGGCTTGTCGTTGTCCCAAGGCAACAACTCGGAGGCCCCGTTTTTGAGCATATGGGCTCGACGGGCCGCCACCAATACCAGATCGAAACGGTTGTCGATCCGCTCCAGACAATCTTCTACAGTAATGCGAGCCATTGCTAATCAAACCTGAAAAATGGGGTAATAATTATACCTGAGGCGGGAATCTCTCAGAAAGAGCATGGCCGCGCCCCTTTCCTTGCTACGCGTCTTTCGGGAGCAGAAAGCGGTCTGACGGCGGTGATACAATGAGGCGCGGCCAATATCTGGCCAAAATATCCGACTTCGGAACAACCCGCCAAACTAGGAGGCTTCTTTGAGCGGCAACATTGTGGCTGTCGGCGATGAGGATTTCGGCAGCGTGGTTCTCTCCGGAGATGAACCCGTACTGGTGGATTTTTGGGCCGAATGGTGCGGACCCTGCCGGATGGTCGCGCCGATTCTCGACGAACTCGCGGACCTGTACAAGGATCGCCTCAAGGTGGCGAAGCTGAACGTGGACGATAACCCGCAAACCCCGCCGAAATACGGCATCCGGGGGATTCCGACCTTGATTCTCTTCAAGAACGGGGAGGTGGCCGGGCAACGGGTCGGCGCCCTGTCCAAATCTCAGTTGACCGCGTTCATCGAGGAACATCTGTAAGTTCCGGTTCGCAGCGGAAGGAGGATCTTGCTATCGACCGGATTCTGGAGGTTTTGACGGTCGGACGAATTCGGCGAAAAGCGATGTGCCGAATGTGCTAGACTAGGAAACCTTTCCGTGCAGGGCATTCGCCCTGCGGCCCATAACAATTTCAGGGAACTTTGCCGCAAGCGGGGCATTCCCTCTACCCGATGCAGCAAAGCGCTGCATTTTCCCCCAAACACTTTTCACTTCACTGATCTTTCTATACCGACATGAACCTTACGGAACTCAAACGCACCCCCATTACGAAACTGCTAGAAATGGCCGAACAGGCCGGCATCGAAAACGCCTCACGCGCACGCAAGCAAGACCTTATCTTCCAGCTTCTGAAATCGCATGCCCGAAACGGGGAAGACATCTTCGGAGAAGGCGTGCTGGAAATCCTTCAGGAAGGATTCGGCTTCCTGCGCTCTCCTGACGTGTCGTATCAGGCAGGCGTTGACGACATCTACGTCTCCCCCAACCAGATTCGGCGCTTCGGCCTTCGCTCCGGCGACACGGTGTCGGGAAAAATCCGTCCCCCCAAGGAAAGCGAGCGTTACTTCGCCCTTCTTAAAGTCTCGGAAATCAACTACGAGCCCCCGGAAAAATCCCGCAACAAGACGCTGTTCGAGAACCTGACCCCGCTGCACCCGGACAGTTGCCTGAAGCTCGAACGCGGCAACGGCAGCACCGAGGACATCACGGCCCGGATCATCGACCTGACCGCACCGATCGGCAAGGGCCAGCGCGGCCTGATCGTCTCGCCGCCCAAGGCGGGAAAGACCATCCTGCTGCAGAACATCGCGCAGAGCATCGCCGCCAACTCACCGGAATGCTATCTGATCGTGCTGCTGATCGACGAGCGGCCGGAAGAGGTCACCGAGATGGAGCGGATGGTCCAGGGCGACGTGATCTCAAGCACCTTCGACGAGTCGGCGAGTCGGCACGTCCAGGTGTCGGATATGGTGATCGAAAAGGCGCGCCGCTTGGTGGAGCATCGGCGTGACGTGGTCATTCTGCTGGATTCGATCACGCGCCTGGCACGCGCTTACAACACGGTCGCACCCTCGTCCGGCAAGGTGCTGACCGGTGGCGTGGACGCCAATGCCCTGCAACGACCCAAGCGGTTCTTCGGCGCTGCCCGCAACATCGAGGAAGGCGGCAGCCTGACCATCATCGCCACCGCCCTGGTCGACACGGGCTCGAAGATGGACGAAGTGATCTATGAAGAATTCAAGGGCACCGGCAACTTGGAAATCCATCTGGACCGGCGAATTGCCGAGAAACGGGTCTACCCGGCCATCAACATCAACCGTTCCGGAACCCGCCGCGAAGAACTCTTGATGGACCCGGCCGAGCTGCAGAAGATCTGGGTGCTGCGCAAGTTCATCCACTCCATGGACGAGATCGCGGCCATGGAATTCCTGCTCGGCAAGCTGCAGGCCACCAAGACCAACGACGAGTTTTTCGAGGCGATGAAGCGCTAAGACAGAGAGTCAGCGCCTTCTCACGCCGCCAGCGCGGCCGCGCCGATGTCGCTTCGGCAGAATTTCCCCTCGAACTGAATCTTCTCCGCCGCCCGGTAGGCTTTTTCCTTGGAGAGGGCCAGCGTATCCCCTTTCGCACCGACGCAAAGCACCCTGCCACCGTTCGTCACCACTCGCCCGTTGTCCAGCATGGTCCCCGCGTGGAAGACTTTTACATCGATCTCCTCTTCCGCTTCGTCGAGACCAGTGATGGGAACGCCCTTGGGATAGCCCCCCGGATAATCCCGGATGGCCAGCACCACGCCCAGCGTGGGACGAGGATCCCAGTTCGGAGTGGTTTCGTTCAGGCGCCCCTCGGTGGCAGCAAAGCAGAGGTCAAGCAGGTCGGAATCCAGTCGCAGCATGATCGGCTGGGTCTCGGGGTCGCCGAAACGGCAGTTGTATTCGAGCACTTTCGGGTTTCCCTCTGCGTCCAGCATAAGCCCGGCATACAGAAAACCTCGGTAGTTTGCCCCTTCCGAGGCTAGCCCGCGGACCGTGGGCTGGATGACTTCCTCAAGGACGCGGCGATGCAGGTCCGGCGTGATTAGCGGCGTCGGCGAATAGGCACCCATGCCGCCCGTGTTGGGGCCGCGGTTGCCGTCGTCGCGCGCTTTATGATCCTGTGACGTGGCCAGCGGCACTACGTCGGTCCCGTCCACCAGGCAGATGAAGCTGGCCTCCTGCCCTTCCAGGTACTCCTCGATCACGATGGCTTGGCCGGCTTCCTTGAACTGCGCTTCCTGCAGCATCGCCGAGGCCGCTTGTTCAGCTTCGGAGATGGAGGCGGCCACCACGACTCCCTTGCCGGCCGCAAGGCCATCGGCCTTGACGACGATCGGGGCCGTCTGCCCGGACAGATAGCGACGGGCCTGGTCAAAATCGGTAAAGCGCTCATAACGCGCGGTGGGAATGCCGTGGCGGGCCATGAAATCCTTGCTGAACCCCTTGGAACTCTCCAGCTGGGCCGCTTCCCTGCGGGGTCCAAGCACCCGGCAACCTTCCGCCTCGAACCGGTCGACCAATCCGGCCGCCAGCGGGTCCTCCGGCCCGACCACGGTCAGGTCGATGCCCCCCGACTTTGCGAACTCCAGCAGGGCCTCAATATCCGTGGCGGCAATCGGCACATTCCGCATCCCGGCTTCCCGGGCCGTTCCCGCATTGCCGGGCGCAACGAAAACCTGCTCCGCATCCTTCGATTGCGCCAGTTTCCACGCCAAGGCGTGCTCGCGGCCACCCCCGCCGATCACCAGCACCTTCATGGTTCTTCCCGCTCCCGCGTTTGCCGATCAGCCTCGAACAGCAATACGCTGGAGGCGGTGGCTACATTGAGGCTTTCGATTTCGCCCTGCATCGGGATACCCACGGAAAAATCGCATAAGGCGCGAGTGCGGGCGCGAATGCCGCCTCCCTCGCCTCCCACGACAATGGCCCAAGGCAGACGGAACGTCGTCCGCCAAAGATTCTCGCCAGAATCTGCCGCCGCCGCGTAGAGCCAGACTCCGGCCTGTTTGAGTTGCTGCAGGCTGCGTGCCAAGTTGGAAACCCGGACCAAGGGAATCCGTTCGGCCGAGCCGGATGCCGATTTGAGAGCACTGCCCGTCAGGCGGGCCTGATTGTGGGCCGGCACGATGACGGCGCGGATTCCCGCCGCTTCGGCGACACGCAGACAGGCTCCTAGATTGTGTGGGTCGGTCACCCCATCCAACACGAGAAAGCGGGAAGTCTCAAGATCGTCTTTCAAGAATACGGATAAATCCAGTTCCGGGCCGGATCCTTGAGACCGAATCCGAGCGACCACGCCCTGATGCACCGCGTCCCGGGTGTGGCGACGTAATGTGGCGGCATTGACGCGTTGGACCGGAATGCGCAATTCTTTGGCGCGGGCCACCAGCGGGTCGGTCGACGAGGTGCTCTCCTCGTTCTGCAGCCAGAGTTCGCGAATGTCTCCGGGGCGCGCCTGCAGGGCGGCCAGCACGGCATGGCGACCGTAGATCAGTTCCGGCGAACTCACGCCCGGCCCCGACGGTGGCCGGCATGCGGCACCAGCACAATCCTGCGCTCCCGCAGGCTGACCTCCTGGAGGGTCACTTCGATGCGGTCGCCGGCCTGCCAGGTCTCGCCGTTACGTTCCCCTCTCAACTGCTGCGAGTCAGGGTCGTAGTGATAGTAGTCTCTCCCCATCTGCTTGACGTGGAGCAAACCGTCCGTATATAAGCCGTCCAGTTCCACGAACAGCCCGAACTGCGTCACCGTGGTGACGGTTCCGCTGAAATGCTCCCCGAGGTGTTTTTCCGCAAGCCGGCACTTGTAGGCCCCCTCGACATCCCATACGGCTTCATCAGCCCGCCGCTCCGTCATGGAGCAGTGTTCTCCAAGAACGGTCATCTCGCCATGGGACGGTGCAGGGCCAAACCGCTTGCCCCCTTTCAACGTATGGCGGATGGCCCGGTGTACTGCAAGATCCGGATAGCGACGGATGGGCGAAGTGAAGTGCGCGTAGCGCTCCAGGGCCAAGCCGAAATGCCCGATATTGTCGGGCGAATAGACAGACAGGCTCTGACAGCGCAGCAGGGCGCGCTCGACCAGCGCCTGGTGTTCGGTATCTTGAACTTGCTCAAGCAGGTCGGCGCAATCGCTCGGAGTGACAGGATCTTTGAACGGGAACTTGAGACCGAGACCTGCTACCAAGGCGCGCAGGGTGTCGATTTTCTCCTGCTGGGGCTGGTCGTGGATGCGATACAGTCCGTGCTGTTTGTGTCGATCCAGTTGCTCGGCTGCCGCGACATTGGCCAGAATCATGCACTCCTCGATCAGCCGGTGGGCTTCGAGCCGGATGACGGGGCGAATGCCCTTGACCTGTCCCTGACCATCGAATTTGAAGCGGCATTCGGTGCTGTTGAAATCCAGTGCCCCACGATGCAAGCGCCGGGCGTGAAGGAGCCGGTACAGGGTAACGAGCTTCTCCAGTGCGGGCAGATGTTGTTCAAGGCGCCCGCGTGCATCGGGCTGGCTCTGAAATACGGCCTGCTCCACCGCCGAATAGGTCAGCCGAGCCTTTGAGCGGATCTGTGCCGGATAGAACTGGAACGACTGCAGTGCCCCGCGAGGGCCGAGTTCCATCTCGCAGACCAACGTCTTGCGTTCCACATCCGGACGCAGGGAACACAGATCTTCCGACAGATCCGGCGGAAGCATCGGGATGACCCGGTTCGGAAAATAGACTGAAGTGCCACGCTTGCGCGCCTCGGCATCCAGCGTACTGCCTGGGCGGATGTAGTGCGCAACATCCGCGATCGCCACCCACAAAGTCCAGCCAGACTTATTCTCTCGCGCACAGACGGCATCGTCGAAATCCTTCGCATCCGCGCCGTCGATGGTCACGAATGGTAGGTCCGTCAGGTCTCGCCGCGGCAACTCGTCCTCAAGTTCGGACAGGCCGGGCAATTCCTCCCGAACCCGGCGCGACCAGGTGTTCGGCAGGCTGAACGAAACAATGGCGAAATCGATGTCAGTGTTCTGCTCGGCGGTGCCGAGTACGCGGTTGACCTGGGCCTTGCCGGGATACCCCTGCTGCGGAAAGTCCGTGATGTCGGCCACCACCAGGTCCCCAGCCTTCGCACTGGCATGTTTTGCAGCTTCGAAGGCATGCTGGATCCGAGGATCCTCCGGGATGATCATCGCCTTGCGCTCGCCTGCCGCCTTAAACCGCCCGACTACGGTCTCGTGGCTGCGTTCCAGGATCTCATGGAACATCCCGCTGACCTTCCCCTGCCGGCCGGGCACCCCCGGCCAGACCGAAATGTAATCGCCATGCATGGCAGTATGCATCTGCGCCTGAGGCAGGAAGATGTCTTCCCCTCCGCTGTCCGGCGTCACGAAGCCGTAGCCGTCGCGGTGCGCGGAGAGGCGCCCGTGGACCGGCTTGGAAGAAGTAGACTGACGAGTGGATCGCCGTGAGGATCTGCGGCGCGGCATGAAGGGATTTTCAGAGAAGCTGGAAGCCTGTAACAGTTATCACTTGTGGAACTTTCTATTTTAACCCCGATTGCATCAGAGGTACGCACGAGGAATGTTAGGATGGCACGGCCTCCCGGCCGATGACATGATTCTGAACGTCACCATCAACGAACACGCCTATCCGATCCGGATTCCGGACGGCATGCCCGAAGAAGCCGCCGATATGTTCGCCCGCATGGATGCCGACATGAACCAGGGCTGGCAAATGTCCCGGGTCTGGGTAGATCATCCGGACACTCTCCAGCGCTGCCAGATCGTCGCCGACCGGCTGCTGACAGCCATGGAAAACCAAAATCAGGAACTGGCCACGATGATGGCCGCCTACATCGTGGCACGGACCCCCGATGTCCGGGAGGTCGTGATCGACACCGATGGAGACATGACGCAGACCCGGATCGAGCGCGGGGCTCAACCGTAAAATTGGTAATTCCGCTTCTCCTGAATTATCTTGCGTATATATCTATTTGAAATAGCATAAATTTCATCGATTTTTGCCGTTAAGACAAGTTGACTTGTCTTAATTGACATTTTCCTCCAATTGAGTGCACTGGAGACCGACTCATGCCTCACCCCGCTTTCACCCTCGCCGCAATTCTGGCCTTGGCTGCAACCGGATCTTACGCGAAAGACCCGAGCTACATTGGCTCGGTTCATGTTGTGCGCGGTGCCCCTGCAGATGCCGCACGCGGCACCGTGTTCTTGGACGCCAACCGCAACTCGGAGCTTGACGCAGGCGAAGCCGGAATCGCGGGCGTCATGGTCTCCAACGGCCGAGAGGTCGTCGTGACCGACGCAGCCGGCGCCTACACGCTGCCGGTCTATGACGACATGAACCTTTTTATCACCAAGCCCGCCGGCTATGCCACACCCGTCGATGCGGATCTGGTCCCTCAGTTCAACTACCTCCATAAGGTCGCAGGCTCGCCCGACCTGCGTTTCGGAGGAATCGACCCGACCGGTCCCCTCCCCCAGGCAATCAACTTCCCGCTGATCAGGGATCCGGTCGGCGATCGATTCCGGTGCCTGGTGTTCGGCGACACCCAGCCCTATACAAACCGGGAAGTCTCCTATGTCCGGGACACCGTCGGCAAGATGCTCGTCAATCGTAATCACGATTCCACCGAATGCCTGATCTTCGAGGGGGACATCGTCGGCGATGACCTGTCCCTTTACGGGCGTTTCAAGAAGATCGTCTCGGCCGGCGGTGTGCCCCAATACTATGTCGCCGGCAATCACGATCTCGATTTCGACGCCCCGGACGATGCCCATTCCTTCGACACTTTCAGACGCGAATGGGGACCCGAGTACTATTCTTTCGACATAGGCCAGGTCCATTTCGTCGTCCTGGACGATGTGCGATACCCGTGCAACGGGGTCGATGACCATGCCTTCTGCGACCCTGCGGGAGAACCCGCCTACAACGGCGTGATTCACGGGCGCCAGCTCGACTGGCTGCGCAACGATCTGGCTCATGTGCCCGAGGACAAGCTTTTGGTCGTAAATGCACATATCCCGTTCGCCAGCTATGCGGACGCGACAACGCAGAAGCGTCAGGTCGACAATCTGGCCGACCTCTACGCGATCATCGGCGACCGCCCGAGTCTGGGATTGTTCGGCCATACCCACACCACCGAGCAGATCATGCCGGGCGAGCACTTCCACGGCTGGCAGGAAATCACGGGGGTCGGCCCGGCCCCGTTCCACCAGATCGTCACTGGCAGCGTCGCCGGTTCCTGGTGGGCAGGCGACCTCAACGATCAAGGTATCCCGCACGCGACCCAGCGCCTGGGCGCGCCGCGCGGCTACTACGTGATCGACTTCGACGGAACCGCCTATACCGACACCTACGTGGCCTTCGGCGGCACGGAGGAAGATCAGATGCATGCTTCCTTCAACACGCCGCGTTTCCGTCGGTGGGCCGAGACCTTGTTCTTTTATGCCGACACCCACGAGATTCCGGCCGACACTCTCCCGCCGGTCACGGTCGCGGACCTCGGCGACATGAACATGCTGACGCTCGATGACCTCGAAGGCGGCAGCTGGGTCGCGGTCAATGTCTGGAACGGCTCGAAGGAGAGCCGGGGTTCCGTATCTATCGACGGCGGAGAAGCGATCCAAGCCGCAAGAACCCAGCCGGGCGAGGGAGAGGGATGGCTTGAGGGTCCCGAATATGCTGATCCGCTCGCCCTGGCCAAACAATCGACTAACGCCCGCCTGGCGGTTCGGAGCGAGGAAGGGAAAGACGCGACCGCCGGTTTTACAACGTGGCGGGGGGGCGCCTGGGAAGGCGCGCCCGGCCCGTTCAAACCCTGGATGCTGACCCGGAAATCCAGTCATCTGTGGCGCGCCGACCTGCCAAAGTCCCTGCCGATCGGCCCGCATGTGCTTGAGGTCACCACCGTTGATCGCTACGGCCGGAGCTTCCGGCATGTGCAACCCTTCGAGGTGGTCGAGACCCTTCCGGAAATGGGCTGGCGCTGGGCGCCCGAGGAATTCGAATAGACTCAAGCCCGAACTGAAAGCGCGAGCCTAGCCGTAAAACGCGGAAACAATCTCGTCGTATTTCTCGTGAAGGGCGCGGCGGCGCAACTTCAGCGTCGCTGTAAGGAAACCATTCTGTTCGGTCCATGGCTCGGTTTCGACATGCAGGCGCCTGATGTGCGCATATCCAGGAAAATCGTGCAGCAGGCTGTCGATCGAATCTAGCAGCTGACCCTCGTCCACTGGCTCCTCGACCACGACCACCGCCGACAGGAATGGCCGCCCTTCTCCTGCGACCCAAGCCTGACTGATTCGGGGGTCGTTGCACAGGGCGCTTTCCAGATCCTCCGGCGGGACTTTCTCCCCGTTGGACAGCACGATGATTTCCTTCGCCCGCCCGATGATGTAGATATGGTCTTCCTCAATGCGGGCCAGGTCACCCGTATGGAACCACCCTTCAGGGTCAATGGCTGCCTGGGTTGCTTCCGGGTCCTCCAAGTAACCCTGCATGATCCCTCTCCCCCTCACCAGCAGTTCCTGGTCTTCGGCCAGCCGCACTTCCACCCCTTCGATCGGCGGGCCGACCGAACCACGCCGGATATCTGCTTCCCGGTTGACGCTGACCACCGGAGAGGTCTCCGTCAAGCCATAGCCCTGCACTACCTTCAGCCCGATGCCGGCGAAGAAATCCGCCACCCTGGAATTCATCGCCGCACCGCCGGTGATGGCGATGCGCAAATTTCCACCCAATCCCTGCAGGACCTTCCGCCCGATCAAGCGGCGCGGCAACAGGCCCAGGACTCGCCATAAAGGGGAGGGACCCGCACGACCTGCCTTGCGGCTCAGGGACACCAGCAACCGTCCGACCGGACTGTTCAGCGGCCGCCTTGAAGTCATGGCACGATAGATTTTTTCGTAGACGCGCGGCACCGACACCATGACGGTGGGCGGCTGCAGGCGAAGATCCTCGCGCAAAGTGGCAATGGAACGGGCGAATGCCACCGTAGAACCCCGCAGCATGGGCGAGTAGTAGCCCACCGTCCGCTCGAACATATGCGACAGCGGCAGGAAAGACAACAGTCGATCCTCCGGCCCGACTGGAACTGCGGCAGTCGCCGCTATGGCGTTGCTCAAAATGTTGCCATGAGTTAGTTGTACCCCCTTGGGCCGACCGGTGGTGCCCGAAGTGAACACGATGGTCGCAATGGAAGCGGGGTCTTTCTGCATCACTTGGTACGGCGATGGCTGCGCGGAAGAAAGTTCCAGCAAAAACGGTTGGACTTCCGTGTCTGGTATCTGGACCGCGCTGAAGATGTGCTTGACACCGGGCATCCGACCGCGCTCATCCCCGATGGCCTCCCATTGGGCATGTCCACCGATGAACAGGGCACGCATGCGACTGCGTTCGGCCACGTAGGCAACATTGCCCCCTCGATCCCGGTGGTAAAGCGGGACGGTCACGATTCCGAGACCCGCCGCAGCCACATCCAGGGTGACCCAGTAAGTCCCGCCATGCGCCATGATGCCGATCCGATCGCCGGGCCCAAGGCCCAATCCCTTGAGCAGAAACTGGGCACGGCCAGCCTGTTGATGGACCGACTCCCAACTGTGGTTGAACCATTTCCCCAGCACGTGGCTGTATTCGATGTAGGCCACCGCGTCCGGCGTGGCCGCGACTCGCTCTTCGAACAACTGCCCCAGAGTGTGGTCGTGCGAAATCCGTTCCAGAATGCTCATGGAGCCGTCTTGCGCAGGTGCTCCGAGTCCCAACCCGGTCCAGGGGCGAACCTCGGCCCATAACGTTTCTCGAGCGCTTCCAAGCGGCGACAGACTGCATCCGTGCCCCTTCGACGCACCAGTTCCAACGGCCCGCCGGTGAAAGGAGCAAAGCCGGTCCCCAGAATCAGCCCCGCATCAATCCAGTCCGCACGCTCCACCAGGCCTTCATGCAGACAATGCACCGCTTCGCGCACCATGCTGAGGACGAGCCGGTCCCCGCAATCCTGCGACGGCTTTCTGCCGTGCAGGCGTTTCGCCTCTCCGTTCTTCCAGTGGTAAAAGCCCCGGCCGGTCTTGCGCCCCAGGTTGCCGGCTTCGACCGCCTCGGCCAAAGAGCCGGGAATCTCCGCCCCATGGGCCCCGGCAAGGACTGAACCGGCGGCAAGGCAGACATCCAGCCCCACCATGTCTGCCAGCTTCAGCGGACCCATGGGCATGCCGAACTCCGTCGCCGCCCGATCGATGGTGGCCACCGACATCCCCTCTTCCCGGAGGCGAACCGCCTCCAGAAGGTAGGGCATGAGCACCCGGTTGACCAGGAAACCCGGTGAGGATTTCACCACCAGCGGCACTCGCCGGATGTGCCGGACAAACCCGGCGGCCTGGTTGATCAAGGGCTGCTGCTCGGAGTCATGGTAGATGACCTCCACCAGCGGCATCTTGGATACCGGGTTGAAGAAATGAATGCCGACCAGCCGGGTGGGATCGTCCAGGACCTCCGCGAGCCCTTCGAGAGGAAGGCTCGACGTGTTGGTCGCGAGCAAGGCGTCCGAACGCATCCGGGATTGCAGTTGGCGGTACAGTTCCTGCTTCGCCTCAAGGTTCTCGGGAATCGCCTCGATCACGAGGTCTGCTGATTTGGCACCATGCCCCTCCGGATCTGGAATCAGACGGTCCAGCGTGGCTTGCGTGTCTTCCGGACGACGGTCGAGCATCCGGCGGGCACGTCGGATCACCGGAGCGATCCGTTCCGGGTCCGTATCCTGCAACGTCACCCGCAGCCTGTTCAGGGCACACCAAGTAGCAATGTCACCTCCCATCACGCCGGCCCCGACGACATGCACGCTGGAGGTCTTCTTGCCGTTGGAGGCATGGCTCTTGAGTTCCTGGCGGAGCAGGAATATCCGGGTCATCTGGCGCGCCTGCGGCGATTCGAAAAGGTTTGCCACCGATTGTGCTTCAGACTCGAGCGCCTCAGAGGAATCCTTGCTCAAATCCTGCCAGTGCTTGAGCAGACGGTACGGCGCCGGGAAATGTTCCTCCGGAGCGACCGATTTCATACCACGGGCATAGGCCCATGTCACCGCGCCGCGCAACGCCGGCACGTGGGGCAACCGGTCGCGCCATGACGGGCGGTGCGGGGCGGGGCGACGCCGGATCATCTCTCGCGCTGCCGCATACAATTGTCGCCGCGGCACCATCGCATCCACCAACCGCAACTTCATCGCCGCCGCGCCGGACACGGTTTTGCCGGTGACCATCATCCGCAATGCCTTCAGGTCACCGACCAAGGCCGGCAATCTCACGGACCCCCCATATCCCGGGTGGATGCCGAGCCGCACCTCGGGCAACCCGATCTGGACCTGCGGTTCGCTCTCCACGATCCGGTAGTCGCAAGCCAGCGCCAGTTCCAGCCCCCCGCCCAGGCAGTGCCCTCGGATTGCAGCAACGGTCGGACACTCCAGATTCGCCCAGTCCTCGAACAGTTTCTGCCCTCGGTGCAGCATCGCCAAGGCTTGGTCTCGGTTTTCCAGTTTCGCGAATTCGGTCACGTCCGCACCCATCGCGAACGCGCGTTCCGGATCCGAGCCGAGAATGACGCCCGGAGGGCTCTCGGTGTACAGGCGCTCCAGCACATCCTCCAGTTCGTCCAGCACCCCGCTGTGCAACACATTGACCGAGCGGTCGTCCACCGCCAGGAACAACTCCAGGTTCCCTCCCTCGCCCGCCGTAAGCCGCCAGTGCCGCCAATCGCTCATGACACGCGCTCCAGCAATGCCGCGCCGCCCTGCCCTCCGCCGATGCACAGGCTCGCGACTCCGAACCGTCCTTTCATGCGCTGCAGCTGCTTGAGCACGTGCAACACGATCCGCGCCCCGGTCATGCCCACCGGATGGCCGATGGCCACTGCGCCCCCGTGCGGATTGAGCCGTTCCTTGTCGATCGGCGCGAGACAACCGCCCCGGCCCAGTACCTCATGCATGTAAGTTTCGTCTTGCCAGGCTTGCAGACACGCCAGGACCTGCACCGCAAACGCCTCGTTGATCTCGAAGCAGTCGATTTCGGGAACCGCGACTTCGGTCCGGTCGAACAGATCCCGCATCGCGTGCACTGGGCCCAGCCCCATCACCGCCGGATCCAGCGCCGCCCAGCTAATGTGATGCAGAATGCCGAGGATCGGCAAATCATATTGCTCGACCGCCTCGCCCGAAGCCAGCAATAACGCGGCCGCGCCATCGCTGATCTGCGCACTGTTTCCGGCCGTCACGTTGCCGCTCGGACGGTCGAACGCCGGGCGCAACCGGCCCAGTTGCTCCAGGGAAGAATCGCGGCGCACCCCGTTGTCCTGAGCATAGATTTTGCCGGTCACCCCCTCGTAGAGAGGTGTTATTTCATCGTCGAAAACCCCCGCATCCTGCGCCCGTGCGGCAAGTTCGTGGCTTTCCAGCGCAAAAGTGTCCATGGCCCGGCGGGAAATCTGGAAACGATAGGCCAGTTCCTCCGCAGTCTGGCCCATGTTGAGGTTCACCACCGGATCGGTCAGGCCGCACTTGAGGGCGATGACCGGATGCAACATCCGGGGCCTTAGCTTCGCCAGCATGCGCAACCGGGCCCACCGGCCCCTCGCCCGGCTGAAACCCCCAAGCCAAGCCACGGCGTCCGGCCCGAAGAGGACAGGTGCACGGCTCATCGCCTCGACCCCTCCGGCGAGAACCAGGTCCGCGGCACCCTGTGCGATGCGATGCGCCGCCGCATCCAGCGCCTGCATTCCGGATGCGCAGTTGCGCTGGACCGTGTGGGCGGGCACGCCGAGGCCGAGCCCCAGGCGAAGGCCGATGATTCGGGAGATATTGGCTTCGGACTCGCTGGGCATCACGCAGCCCCAGACCACCTCCTGTATGTTCTCCCGGGCCTTCGGGTGCCGCATAAGAAGATCCCGGCTGCAGGCTACCGCCAGATCGCTCGCGGAGAACGGCCCCGGAGAACCGGAGGCCTTGAGGATCGGCGTTCGCCGACCATCAACGACGTAGACTGTGCGCCCGTAACTCAGTTGCATGGCTCATATCGCCCGATAATTCATTGCGCTGCACGATCCGGCGGGTCGCTCGGCAGAATGGGTACAGCGCGCGCCCAATCCTCCGGCGCAAATGCGTCGACCGCGATGATCTCGTCCACCCGGCGGTCGGCTTCGCGCAACTGCTCCGCCTGTTCCGAGGTCATGACTCCAACCTCTACCGCTTGATCCAGGTCGACGCCCTCTTCACCCACCGTGACTTTCCCCTCCTGCACCGCACGGCGCAATGCGCGCCGGACCGGCTCCAACTTTTCCGCCTCGATCAGGCCTCGCTCCAGCCGGACAGAGGGATCGTCAGGGTCTTCGCCCAAATAAATCCCTTCGCACAAGCGGTCGCGTTCCTCACCCGGCGTCGTGATCAAACGAGCCACGGCGCTGTCCCCCTTGTCGGCCCGGAACTGGCCCAGGCGCCCCAGCGGGAGGGTGGAGGCACGCAGCAAAGCACGCAGCCAGATGTTGTCCAGATTGCGGATCAGTCCGTCCAGCGCCGTAATGAAGTGCTGTCGGCATTCCATCAGGGCCCAGTCGCGCAAAGGGACCTCTTCCGCGCGGCCGCCCCGCGCTTGAAACCGGCGAATCACGCATACCGCCATGTACTGGGCCGAAAACATGTCCGCCAAGCGCGCCGACAGGCGTTCTCGGCGTTTGAGCACTCCCCCGTAGCGCAGCAGCAGCACGTCAACCACCCAGGCAAAGCAAGCACTCTGCCAGGCCAAGGCCCGGTATGGCGCCGGAGGCAGGTCCGATAGAGGATAACGCCCGCCGCTGAGGCCCAGCACGAACGCGCGGCTGACGCTGCGGAAAGTAGTGCCTGCATGCCGACCCAAGATCAGGTCGAACCGTTCCAGTGCCTCGCCCTCTTCCTCCATCTGCAGGCACTCCATCTCCTGCAGCAGGTAGGGGTGGCAACGCACCAGTCCCTGCCCGAAAATTATCATGTTGCGGGTCAGCAGGTTGGCGCCTTCCACCGTGATCGCAATCGGCACCGCCTGGTACAGGCGGGCCACTTGGTTGCGGGGGCCCATGCAGATTCCCGCGCCGGCATTGATATCCATGGCTCCATTGACGACCTGGCGCATGCGCTCGGTCAGCTGCTGCTTGGCGATCGCCGATGCTACGGAAGAACATTCGTCGCAATCTTCCTGACGCGCGATCTCGGTTCGCACGGCATCCATCAGGTACGTGTTCCCGCCGATCCCGCCAAGCACTTCCTCGACCCCCTCGAACCGGGCGATCGGCAACGAGAATTGGCGCCGGACGGCGGCATAGGCCCCTGTGCGGCGGGTCGCCGTCTTGCCGGCGGCCACCGCCAAGGCGGGAAGCGAAATGCCCCGCCCCTCGCCCAGGCATTCCATCAGCATCTGCCAACCACGTCCGGCACCCTCGCGCCCGCCGATGACCTGGTCCATGGGAATCCGCACGTTGCGTCCCAGAACCGGCCCGTTCATGAACGGGACTTGCAGGGGCATGTGCCGTTGTCCGGCTTCAACCCCCGGCGTGTCCGCCGGGATCAGTGCCAGCGTGATTCCCAGATCCCGCGCACCGCCCAGAAGGCCGTCCGGGTCGTACAGGCGGAAGGCCAGACCGATCAGCGTCGCCACCGGCGCCAGAGTGATGTAGCGCTTCTCCCAGTTGAGTCGGATGCCCAGGACGCTTTCGCCGTCCTCCTCCCATTGGCAGACCACGCCGCTATCCTGCAGGGAGGCCGCATCCGATCCGGCATGCGGCCCGGTCAAGCCGAAACAGGGCGTCTCTTCCCCTCGCGCAAGCCTAGGCAGGTAGTGGTCCTTCTGCTCCTGCGTGCCATAGCGCAGCAGCAACTTGCCCGGGCCGAGCGAGTTGGGCACCATGACCGTGACCGCCGCGGTGACGCTGCGGCTGGCGATCTTCATGACCACTTCGGAGTGGGCGAGCGCCGAAAATCCCAGGCCGCCGTATTGTTCCGGCAAGACCATGCCGAAAAACTTCTCCTCCCGGATCAGCTGCCAGGCTTCCGGCGGCAGGTCGTAGTCGGCCGTCGTGATGCGCCAGTCGTCCAGCAATGCGCACAGGCGCTCGACCGGACCTTCAAGAAACTCCTGCTCCGTCTCGGTGAGTTCCGCAGGCTTCCCGCGCAGGATCCCGTCCCAATCGGGCGATCCGGTGAACAATGCCTCTTCCCAACCCGCGGCCCCCGCCTGCAGCGCTTCGCGCTCGGTATCGGACAAGGGCGGCAATGCCTTGCGCAACCGGTGCCAGGCAGGCTGGACGATCACGGATTGCCGCCAGCCCGAATGCACCCACATCAGCACCGGCACCGCCCACGCCGCAACCACCAGGAAGGCCCACCAGAACGGCGGCGCGAAAGTCAGCATCCACAGCAGCAGCGCCAGCCCCGCCGCGGCCACCCAGACCCAGAAGTTCGCCGCATGAACCGTGATCAACGCCAAGCCCGCAAGCAGCAGGACGAGCCCGGCCAGCTGGCAGAAGAGTGCGCCCAGAAAACCGCCCATCAGTCTTTCTCCTCGCTATCCTCGGGTTCCGGCTGGTTCAGTTTGACATGCATGATGCTGCAGTCTTCCAGACTGTCCTGGGCCTCTTCGGCCAGGCCCTGCTCCGACCACGGCAATTTCTTGTAGAACCCGATGTCGTCCTCGCCGAGCAGCGGGTACTTGATGATCGAGAAGTACGGAGAGTGATCGAAGTCGCGCGGCGTAACCAGGCGCGGATTGCGTTGCAGCATACGGAATTGTCCTTCGTCCTGGACGACCAGCGGGACCACGGGGAAGCGGACCCGGCTGAACGCATTGGCGATCATCGTCGAACAGATCAGCCGGGTGGGATCCCGGTAGTTGTGTTCGAACAGGGACGAATGCCAGCGGCGCGGGACCACCGTCCACCAAGGCACCAGGAAACGCGCGAGGTCCAGGATCTGCCGGACGTTGTAGCCGGCACCCAGGTGCAGCAGAGCGTAGGTCGAGACTCGGCGGGCATCCGCATAGCTCAACCTCTGCGGCCGGCACAGGCGAAGGTGGTGGTCGCGGTAGCGCAGGATCGAGGAAATGATCGTGCCGCAGCCGAGCTCGGACTCCACGATCAGCGGGTCCTCCAGCTCATCGTCCTGGAGATAGCTGCGCGCAACCGCGCGCAGGGCTGGGTCCCGGATCTTGTCCAGGGTGCCGATGACCAGTGCCGAATGCGTCCACACGCTCTTCGTGATGTTTCGCACCGCGTGCGACACCCGGGTACGTCCTTCGACCAACAGCACATCGCCCATGCGGACCTCGGCCAGAAGGTGTTCGAAGTTGATCGGCGACAAGATCTCCCCTTTCCTCTTCTCGACCAGCAGCCAGACGATGGCCCGGCGCTCCAGCCACTCCACCGCCCACCGCCAGAATTCGAGCGCACGAGCCACATAAATCCGGCCCCGGTGCAACCAACGCCCCGCGACCCGCCGCCAAATTGCCGGGTCTGGAAGACGTAGATAAGAAGTCAAGCGCATACTCGACTATTCTAGTCGGCGCGCCCCACCCCATCTTAAGCGAAAACAATCCAGGTGGTTGCCAGGTACTTGACGCCCTGGCGCAGGGTGACGCCTCGGTGCTGATGGGTCCAGAACGGCGGGAACAGGATCAGCCGACCGGCCGCCGGCGTGATCTTCACTTCCTGGTGCAGGAATTCGGTCTCCCCGCCCGGCCCCCCCACGTCGTTGAGATACCAGATTGCCACCAACTGCCGATCCGCCAAGGCCGTACTGTCCGCATCCACATGCCAGTGATAGTACTCGCCCTCGTCGGTGCGCTGCACCGCATATCCCTGATCCTTGAACCGCCCGCGAAAATACGGGTGGTGACGCTGCAGTTCCCGCAACGCGGCGGACAGGGAGGAAAACAGCCAGCGATCAACATCCTCCCACTCCGGCCCGACCAGAGCCAGGTCGGTCGATTGCTTGAGTTCAGGCCGCTCGCTCGCGTCGGCGCCCGTGCGTCCGGACACCTTGCCCGGATGCGCCTCGAAGCGCTCGATGACGGCCTGGCACTGCTCCGGCGCCAGGACGCCGTCCTGCTGCCAGATGAAACTTCCGGGAAGAACTTCGCGCAGCTCGGACGGAGACGCGCTCACAGCGCCGCCGCTTCCAGAATGCTCGTCAACTTTTTCGCAGGGGTCCGGCTCCGGCTGCCGGCATGCAGCAGTTGTTTCGCGGTTTCTCCCCAGTGAGCACGGCCCCGATCGACCGTTTTCAGCAGGACGCCTTCATCATGCTCGTCCCGCCAGCAGTCAAACGCTTCCACCAACTCCGGGAACAACTGCCGGCGCATGGCCGTCAGGCCGGCTCGATAGAACAGCAGTGCCGCACGATTGCCGTCTTCCAGCAAGGCCGGCAATGTCACCTGGCAATCGGCCCAGTGGTCGCGCACCGCGCGCAGGCCCAATTCCGCCATCCCGCGGGGCAGGGCATGCAACAGTTCGTGCCAGTCCTCTCCCAACTCCCGGCCGACCTCGATCTCGCCGATTTCATGCAGGATCAGAGTCCGCGCTTCGCATTCCGTCATCGCATCAAGCGCCGATTCCAGGTCCTCGTCGAACGGATAACAGCGCAAAGCCTCGCCCAATGCGTTTTCCTGCCGGTTCCAACGCCATTCCTGCAAGCGCTCCCACAGCATGCGGCGCAAGGACTCCCGACGCACGAAGATGGTCTGGCCCAGAGTCATCGCGGGCGGCGCGGCCAGATCCCGTGCGCACTCTTCCCGGGCCTCATAGATCCGATAGCCTCCTTGACCCTGCTCGCCCAGCAACCGGCCCAGGAAAAAGTGCGGCACCTTGTGCAGGCCCAGCCCCGCGCTGTACACGTAGCCCTCCGGCAACAGCGCTTCATTGATGCCCTCGGTATCGAACGGGTCGTATTCCCGCCCCCGGATCGACACCGGGCGGTAAGATTCCTCGCCCAATTCCTCCCAACGCTCCTCCCGTTCCTGGATCCAGCGCCCTACCGCGTCGTTCGGCAGGCGTGCCGTGAAATCCAGGCCCATCTCCCAACGGAAGTATTCGCGCATCTTCAGCAGGTACACGCACATGGTCAGGGCACCCGCATGACGGGCATCGGCGATGTCGCAGTTGGCCTGAACGCGCTCACACAAGGGTTCGATCGGCGGCATTTCCAGTCTCGGCAACAGAATAAGATGATTCCTACTAACTATAGTGGCGAAAAACGCAAAATCGTCAAGGCAAAGCGTGTTAGCATCGCGACCGGAGTCCCACCATGCCCCGTCTTTCCCGACACTGGAACCTGCGTGAAACGCCGCGCAGCGCGAGCCAGACGGCCAGCGCCCTGTCCGTCAATATCTGGCGGCTCGCCAGCGATGCCCTGCTGGCGCTCGAGAACGAAGGATTCGAAACCGCCGACTGGTCGCAGCGACTGGACGTGATCGGGCAATTCGCGGTCTTCGGCGTGCATCTGGTCGACCGCGAAACCCAATCACGGCTGTCCGACGAAGAGCGAGGCCTGCTGATCCCCTCGCTGGCCAAGCACCTGGCCGCGCTGATGCAGGACAACCGGCTGGAATGCGACGGCCCGGGAGAACACGCGGCCCGCTTCATCGAACAACTCAATGCGCAGACCGAAGCCTATGCCGACTGTCAATGGTCCGAGGGAGAAGGGCCAGGGTTTGCTCTGTGCCGGGAACTCGGCGATGCGGTGGCCGACAGCATGGGAGAGAAGGATCAGGAATGGATCGCCACCTATGTCATCGACCGCGAGGCACCAAAGCTCGCAACCGCGCTTCGGCGAACCCTCCGAAGCCTGGTTTCAGGCAGAGCGTAACTCGGCACTTTGAAGTGCCCCGTTTCCTGTTGCAAAAGGCCGATGGGCCAGATGGAGATTAATGGACCCGATTACGCCCAGTTCTCGAAATTACCGGTTTCCTTTTCCTGACCGTCCTCAAATCCGGCCTGATAGGCCTCGGTGAGGCGTTGCTCCTCTCGCGTCGGGTGGCCTAGATAACCGCCCTGCCAGCCGAGAATGTACTCGGGATCGACGCCCAGTTCTTCCATGCGGGTGACCGCGTCTCGATAGATTTGATCCATTGAGTGCTACCTACTCCTTGTGAGGAACGCCATTTTATCTCATGTCCGCTCCCGGTTTGCTCAGCGATTCGGTCTTGGATCGAAGAACCGGCGAGAGACGCCGATGCGCTCTGTTCTAAAATTGTCCTTTCGACAGGTGGCTCCCTTCTGACCTGATGTCCCGCATTCGCACCCTCATTTCGAATTATCTGTCCCAGGTAATCCTGCTGGCCGTGGGGGTGGCGCTGGCGGCTCTGTACCTGATCCAGTTCAATGATCCACCTTACCCTGCGCTGGTGCCCGTCGCATTCTGGTTTTTCTATCTGGCATACCTGAGCCTGCTATGGCTTCTTCGGCTTCTGAGCGGCGGGCCCTCGATCTGGCAGCAGTCCATGGCGGTCGGTACGGCCGCGGCACTCACCATCGCCCTCTACCTGGCCGGACACGTTGGCGAGCAGCAGCGTGACATCGATCTGCAGGAACGCAAACTCAGCGACTGACCATGCTCCACCTGCACGACACCGCAACCCGCAAGAAGGTTGCCTTCGCCCCGCTCGACCCCGAACGCGTCACCCTGTACGTCTGCGGCCCTACCGTCTACGACCACATCCACATCGGCAATGCCCGCCCGCTGGTGGTGTTCGATGTGCTGACCCGCGTGCTGCGTCGCCTCTACCCCCAGGTCGTCTATGCGCGCAACCTGACCGACATCGACGACAAGATCCTGGATCGGGCCAAACAGGAGAATTGCCGGTACGACGAACTGACCGCCCGCTACATCGGCGCTTTCCATGAAGTCTGCGCCTCGCTCGGAGGGCTCCCGGTGGATCTGGAACCGCGCGCGACCGAAACCATCCCGGCCATGCTGACGATGATTCAGACCCTGCTGGATTCAGGCCATGCGTACCAAGCGGACGGACACATCCTGTTCGCGGTGGACCGTTTCGACGGCTACGGCGAGCTGTCGGGGCGGCGAGTGGAAGAAATGAATCCCGGCGCCCGGGTGGAAGTGGCCGACTACAAGCGCAATCCGGCGGATTTCGTCCTGTGGAAGCCCTCGACGCCGGAGCAGGCAGGCTGGGACAGCCCGTTCGGGCGGGGCCGGCCGGGCTGGCACCTGGAATGCTCGTGCATGATCGCGCATCACCTGGGCCCGACCATCGACATCCACGGTGGCGGCCAGGACCTGGTGTTCCCCCACCATGAGAACGAACGCGCGCAGAGCTGCTGCGCCTATCCCGGCGAATCGTTCGTACGACTGTGGATGCACAACGGCTACGTCACGGTCGACGGCGAAAAGATGGCCAAGTCCATCGGCAACGTCCGCCAGGTCCGGGAATTGCTCGAGCGGCACCCGGGCGAACTGCTGCGCCTTGCCCTGCTGCATGCGCATTACCGCAAGCCGCTGGACTGGACGGACGACCTGATCGTCGAGGCCCGCCAGACCCTGGACCGTCTCTACCGCGCCTGGCAGGATGCGGGAAGCCCGGAAGCCGACGGAACCGAGCCGGGTGCGGAATTCCTGCAGGCCCTGCACGACGACCTCAACACTCCGCTGGCCCTGCGGTGCCTGCGGCACGAAGCCGCGGCCCTGGCTCATCTACAGGGAGAGCAACGGACGGAGGCCGCCCGGCGGCTGTACGCCGGCGCCCGGATGCTCGGGCTGCTCGAATCCTCTGCCGAGGAATGGTTCCACGCCGGCGCGACTTCCGACGACCTGACCGACGCCGAGATCGAAGCCCTGCTGGCCGAGCGGCAATCCGCCCGACAGAACGGGGACTACGCGGCGGCCGACCGCATTCGAGACCAGTTGCTGGAGGCCGGGGTCGCGGTGGAAGACCTGGCGGACGGCAGCCACTGGCGGCGCGTCATGTAGACTGTATCGTTCAAAAGTTTTTCTTTACAACATGGCTTCATTATTTTCTCCGCGGGAGAGTGTCGAGCAGGTCGAAGAAGGCGATCAATTGGCTCCGAAGTTCGATGAGAACGGCCTGATTCCTGTCGTCACCACCGATTACGAGTCCGGCGAAGTGCTGATGGTCGCGTATCAGAACGCCGAGGCGCTGGAACGAACCATCCGAAGCGGCGAGGCTTGGTATTACAGCCGCAGCCGCCAGTGCCTGTGGCATAAGGGTGCCACCAGCGGATTGGTGCAAAAGGTGCGCGAACTGCGCATCGACGACGACCAGGACACGGTCTGGATGCGCGTGACGGTGGAGGGCTCCGGCGCCAGCTGCCACGTCGGCTACCGATCCTGTTTCTACCGGAAGGTGCCGACGGGGGACTCGGCCGGGCAGGCGCTGGAGAACTTGGAACGCGAGAAAACTTTCGACCCTGAGGAAGTCTACGGCGACGCTGAGAATCCGACCCAACTGTAATCCAGACGTCCGCCCATGTCCTCGACTTTCCGTCTGCTGCTGACACGACGGCTCGGGCCTTTTTTCTTCACCCAACTGACCGGGGCCTACAACGACAACGTCTTCCGTAACGCGCTGGTCGTTCTGATCACCTACCGCATCACCGAACTGGCCGGGTTCGGCAGCGAAGAATTGGTTGCCGCTTCCGCAGGCGTATTCCTGCTTCCCTTCCTGCTTTTTTCCGCCCTAGGGGGGAAACTGGCCGATCACTTTCCCCGCCACCGGCTGATCCAGCACATCAAACTGGCGGAGTGCGCCCTGATGGCGCTGACTTGGATCGGCTTCGTCACCGGGTCGGTCGGTTTCCTGTTCGCGATCCTGTTCCTGACCGGACTGCAATCCGCCCTGTTCGGGCCAGTGAAATATGCCATCCTGCCGAACCTGTTGCCCCGAGCCGAACTGCTGGCCGGCAATGCCTGGGTGGCAGTTGGCACGTTCATCTCCATCCTTGCCGGAAGCCTGACCGGCACTCTTCTGATGGGCGTCCCCGACGCCTCCCTCTGGGTGCCTGGCATCCTGGTGGTCAGTGCCGCTGCAGGCTATCTGGCGAGCCACCGGATTCCGGCGCAACCTTCCGGCAACACTGCGTTGCGACTCTCTTTCGAGCCATTCAGCGAAACCTCGCGAATCCTGCGCGAAGGCCTGAACCAGCCGCGTCTGGCCTGGCTGATGCTCTCCATCAGTTGGTTCTGGATGATCGGGGTGGGCCTGCTTATACAGCTGCCCCTGTTCGTCCGGGATGTCCTGGCCGGCAACGAGCAGGCGTTGGCCGGGGCGCTCGCGATCTTCACCGTCGGGATCGGTCTTGGTGCCTTGCTTTGCAATCGCTGGCTCGGAGGCACGGCTCGGGCGACCTGGGCACCGCTGGCCGCAGCGGGCCTCGGGGCCGGATTCGTACTGCTCGGCCTCGTCCCTCCGGCCGAAGTTCCGCTTCGCGGATTCGATGCGTTGCTGGAAGATCCGCAAGCCGTGACGACTCTCGGAATCCTGCTGGCAGTTGCCGTGGCAGGAGGCTTCTACGTCACGCCCCTGTACACCATGGTGCAGCAGCGCGCGCCGGAAGAACGGCGTGCACGGATCATCGCCTGCAACAACATCCTCAACTCCATCTTCATGGCGCTGGCCTCGGTGGGGTCCATCGTCATCTTCCAGTCCGGCGGCACGATCGTCACCGTGTGGCTGGCCATGGCCACCACCGCAGCCGCGACGGCCCTGATCCTGCTGCATATCACGCAGGGCAGTTTCCGCCATATCCTGCTTTGGCCGGTTGCATCGGTCACGCTGACCTCGGAGACACCGCCACCCGGTTCGCTGGTGTTCGTCCGCCGGGGGAGCGCATGGGCCGCCTGGGCCCTTGCGGCAACCATTCCCGGCAAGCTTGAAATCTATCTCGAGCCCTCGCTGCTGCGCCGCGCAAGCCTGCGACTGCTGGCCTGCTGGGTTCGCCTGAGACCGCTGAATCCCTCCGCCCTGGATTCCCAATGGCCAGGGGGCGAGGATGAGCCTTCGCATGTCACGCTGATCCTCCCTTCGGCCGGCCCGGAAGGTCAGGCCTCGCTGCTCGAACTGATGCAGATCGCCCGGCAGCGTTCGGGCCGACCCGTTGAAGTTGCGCACGTCAGTGACCCGGAGCTCTACATGCCCCGCTTCTACCCGCGCATCCGGGTGGGATTCGAGAGTTGTCCGTTGCCGCCCCGTGCAGCCGACGAGCCCGGAACCACCCGCCGTGACGCCTTGAAGATCTACGACCTGCTGTGCGAGCTGGAATACCGGATGCACAGCAAGGAGTGCACGACGCTGCAATCCCTGTATGGGGCCGTCCAGAGACTTGGAGGCAATCGCTCCATTCTGGCCGATCTGGAGCGGACCTTGACCTATCGCCAACTGCTGCGGGCGGCCCACGCCGTCGCCCAACTGCTTGAACGCGCCTTGCCGAAGACGCAAGACACGGTCGGCATCCTGTTGCCGAATGCCGTCGCCACGCCGATCACCTTCTTCGCCCTGCATGCGCTGCACCGCATCCCGGTCATGCTCAACTACACCGCTGGGCCGTCCAATCTCGCCAGCGCCTGCCGCACCGCAGGGCTCACCCACATCGTGACCTCCCGCCGATTCATTGAAAAGGCCGATCTTGGAGATCTGGCCGATGCTCTCGCCAAGGACTACACCCTGGTGTGGCTGGAAGACCTGAGGTCGGAACTGAGTCTCGGCATGAAGCTTCTCGCTGCCTGGCGCGCCGTGCGCATGCCGGCGGGCGGAGATGCCTCGGACCCTGCCGTGGTGCTGTTCACTTCCGGATCGGAGGGCGAGCCCAAGGGCGTGGTGCTGAGCCACCGCAACCTGCAGCGCAATCGCTGCCAGGTCCGCGCGGTGCTCGACCTGACTCCCGAGGATCATTTGCTGCTGTGCCTTCCGACCTTCCACTCGTTCGCCCTGGGCGTCGGCCTGCTGCTGCCACTGATGTCGGGATTGCGCTGCACCCTGTATCCCAGTCCGCTGCATTACAAGCAGATCCCCGAACTGATCCGCAAGCTCGGCATTACCGTGTTCTTCTCCACCGACACGTTCCTGAACGGTTACGGACAGGCGGCAGACCGGGAAGACTTGCAAAGTTTGCACCTGATCGTGGCGGGAGCCGAACCGCTCAAGTCAAGCACCCGGAAATTCTGGCAGGAACGCTTCGGGCTGACGGTCCACGAGGGCTACGGGGTGACCGAGACTTCCCCCGCAGTCAGTGTCAATACATTGGCATGCAATCGGCCTGGGTCGGTCGGCCGCCTGATGCCGGAAATCGAGGCGCGCCTGGAACCGCTGGACGATTCCCAGGACAGCGCCGACTCCACCCGCGGCCGATTGTTCCTGCGCGGCCCGAACGTGATGTCCGGCTACTGGCTGCCGGGGGAAAGTCGGCTTCTGACACCGCCGGAGGACGGCTGGCACGACACCGGCGATGTCGCCGAATTCGACGATGACGGGTTCCTGAGCCTGCACGGGCGGGCCAAGCGATTCGCCAAGATCGGCGGCGAGATGATATCGCTCGCCTATGTGGAGCAACAGGTCAGCGAAGTCTGGCCGGAATCCCGCCACATCGTCTGCGCGATCGACCACCCGACCCGCGGGGAACAGTTGGTCCTGATTACCGAGCATCCGGAACCGGACCGAGGCCAGCTGAGGCAGGCCCTGGGCGAACAGGGAGTGGGGGAATTGGCGCGCCCCCGGCTGATCCTGCCGGTCGAGGCCCTGCCGCTTCTCGGCAGCGGCAAACCAGACCTGCGCAGGGCGCAGGAACTGGCACTCTCGGTGCTACACTAGTAATCAGAGGTAGTCTGACGAATGCCGCCCCTTTGTAACTCCCACTAGGAGGCGCGGATGACAGAAATCACACCGGTCTCTATGGATCTGCTGCTGGGCGCAGTGGACCTGCTGGCCTCGGTCTTGCTGTTCGGCATCGGGGTGCTGATCCTGGTCGCGATGATGCTCTACATCGTCGACGTCACGCAGACCCGCCATGCGGTGCGCCGCAACTATCCCGTCATCGGCCGTTTCCGGTACTGGTTCGAGCATCTGGGCGAATTCTTCCGCCAGTACTTCTTCGCCCAAGATCGCGAAGAGATGCCGTTCAACCGGGCGCAACGCTCCTGGGCCTACCGCGCCAGCAAGAATATCACCAACACGCTGCCTTTCGGCTCGACCCGGGATTTGACGCGCCCCGGCACGGTCCTGTTCGTCAACGACCCTTATCCTGACCTCAGCCAGAAGGATGCCCAGTGCCCTCCTCTGGTCATCGGCCCGGACACCTCCGAACCCTACTCCAGCGAACACTTCTTCCACATCTCGGCCATGAGCTACGGCGCCATCTCGAATGTTGCCGTCCAGGCGCTGTCGCGCGGCGCGGCTCGGGCGGGATGCTGGCTCAACACCGGCGAGGGCGGGCTGGCACCCTACCATTTGGAAGGTGGCTGCGACCTGGTCTTTCAGATCGGCACCGCCAAGTACGGCGTGCGCGACGAACACGGCGACCTGTCGAAGGCGCGCCTGCGTGAACTGGGCGAAAATCCGAACATCCGCATGTTCGAGATCAAGCTCTCCCAGGGTGCCAAGCCCGGCTTCGGGGGGATCCTGCCGGGTGTCAAGGTGACCGCGGAAATCGCCCGCATCCGCGGCATCCCGGAAGGCCGGACCTCGATCAGCCCGCGCCGGCACCTCGAGGTTGCCAACCCCGCGCAGTTGCTGGACATGGTGGCCCGGGTGCGCGACCTGACCGGCAAGCCGGTCGGCTTCAAGACCGTGGTCGGGTCCGAGCGGGTGCTGGACGACTGGGTCGAGGAAATCCTGAAACGGGGCCCGGCCTCTGCGCCCGACTTCATCACCATCGACGGCTGCGACGGCGGCAGCGGCGCCGCACCCATGCCGCTGCTCGACGCGGTCGGGCTGCCGCTGCGCGAGAGTCTACCGATGGTTGTCGACCGCCTGGAGCAGAGCGGCCTGCGCGAGCGCATCCGCATCATCGCGTCCGGCAAACAAGTCAACCCTTCTGACGTGGCTTGGGCACTGTGCCTGGGGGCGGACTTCATCTGTTCGGCACGCGCGTTCATGTTCGCACTCGGCTGCATCCAGGCCATGCAGTGCAACCGCAATACCTGCCCGACCGGCGTCACCACGCACAACCCACGGCTGCAACAGGGCCTGAACCCGACGGACAAGGCCGTCCGGGTCGCCCACCTGGCCCGCAACATGGAAGCGGAAGTCGCCATGATCGCCCATTCCTGCGGCGTGCCCCACCCGCGCGCACTGAACCGGACCCATGCGCGCATCGTGCAGCCCAACGGCTTGAGCATCTCGCTCCACAAACTCTATCCCATGCCCGTCCGGGCCGCCTGAATTCGCCCATGGAACTGGTTTTGCTGATTTCGAGCCTCGCGGGCCTGCTGCTCCTGGGCTTGGTGCTGAAACCTCTCGCCAGCCACCTGAGGTTTCCATTCGAGGCACTGCTCCTGCTTCTGGGCTTCGCCTTCGGCAGCCAACTGGTCGATGCCGACCAGCTGGGCCTCCACAGCGGCATATTGCGTGACTTGGTCTTCTACGTTTTCCTGCCAGTCCTGATCTTCTCCGCGGCCTACAGCATGGACGCTCCGAGCTTCGGGCGGAACCTGTTCGGCATCATCCTGCTGGCGATGCCGCTGGCACTGATTTCTCTGGTGTTCACCACCGTATTGATCTATTACGGCATGGGTCACCCCACCGGGTTCCCGTGGATCGCGGCCCTCCTGACCGGCACCATGCTGATCGCCACCCACAGCCAGGCTCTCCAGCAGGTGTTCATACATCTGAATCTGCCCTCGGACCTGCGCACGCTGATCAGAGGCGAGAGTTTGCTGAACAACGCATTCAGCATTGTGCTGTTCACCCTGCTGCTGGCGTTCGCCCTAGAGCCCGACCTGACTTTAGGGGCACAGGAAATTGCGTTGTACATCGCCTGGGAGGTGGTCGGCGGCGCCATTGTCGGGATCGGCATCGGCTTCTTCGCGCTGATCTTCCTCCGGGTGCGCCAACCCTCTCCTCACGAAGTGGCCCTGTTCACCCTGGTGACCGCTTACATGGCCTACCTGGTCGCGGAGTACGTGCTCAATGTCTCCGGCGTCCTGTCCGTGCTGGCGACGGCGCTGATCATGGGCCGAACCATGCACCAGGATCTGGATGCTCCACAGGATCATTTCGTGGACGAATTCTGGCGCCTCATGGCCACTCTGGCCGAATCCCTGCTATTCCTGATGCTCGGGTTGAGCATCGCGGTCGACATATTCTCCGACCGCTACCTGGCGATCCTGATCGGTATCGGCGCAGTCATCCTGGCCCGCATCGCCGGGCTTGCCCTCGTCATGCCACTGCTGGCCCGGACGAACAAGGCATTGAAGAAGCTGCCGAATCACAACATCCTGTATTTCAGCAACGCCCGCGGTGCCGTCACCATCGGGTTGGCGCTGAGTGTGCCGATCGAGCTTGAATACTGGTGGACCATTGAATCCATCGGCTTCGGGGTAGTGCTCTTCTCGGTACTGATCCAAGCCCCCCTGCTGGAACTTTGGCAGCAGAAAAAAATGAAAAACAAGAAGGAGGTCGCAGACCCTGCCGACCTGGATTGAATCGAAGATGCCCGAAACTCTCCGGTCAGTAAATGTACGGCACGATCCGCCGCGGTACTTTTTCCCGGTACCGATGCCATAGTTCGCCGTATTTTTCCTCGCATCGGCGGTCATCGTCCCGTTCGCGCGTGGTCAGCAGCACTACGTAATAGAGCGGGTACAACCAGGGCACGATCAGCCAGGGCCAGCCCAGCGCAAGCGTCAGGCCGGTCGCCATCAACACTTCACCCAGGTAGTTGACGTGCCGCGACAAGCCCCAGAAGCCGCTGCACAGCACCTGCCGCTCTCCGTCCGAGATGCTTTGAGGCTTGAACAACCCCAAAAAGACATGCGAAGGATTTCGCTTGAAGTAGTATTTCTGCATGTTCGCGCCGCGCGCGAAGATCCAGCCTGAAAAGAAAATCACCGCTGAAAGAACTAGGTACCAAGCCGGTGAATGAGGGTTGGCGAGATCGGCCACCGCCCACAAGCCCATCCCGTAACAGTACGGATAAAACATGAGACAGCCCCAGATGAGTTTGAAACCCAACCGTTCCGCAAACAGGTCGTAGGTGTACAGATGGACGTGTTCGTACACCAGGTATTCGCAGACAAACCAACTGAACAGGCAGATGTACAGGATCACGCCCGGAGAAGGGTCCGTCGGATAACTCAGGACATGGTGCGCCGCGAATGAGAGCAAGTTGAGCTCGAGAAGGATGGCACCGGCCACGTAAAGGTACATCTTCGCGTCTACGCGGCCACCTGCCAGGCTTGGGTTTTCCCTTCGTCCGAGAAAGTAGTCCTTGAGCCGGGAGGCCGACCGGGCCGGCACACCCACCATGGCAATGCCGGAAGCAATTAGACCGAGGGCGAATGCGCCCGCCAAGCCGCTCCAGCGATGTTCCCAAAGCCACTCGTAGGGCATCACGCCCGTGTACCCCGCCGCAAACCAGGCGGCAACGACAATCAGGAAGACGGAGAGTCCATTGAGCCGGTAGACGATTGGCTTGTTCGAGGCCTCGTCCCGGGCATAGCCTTCGACCCGGCGAGCCGGCACGAAAGCCTGAAGCCCCAGGATTAGGCCAAAAATGACCCAGGGCGCAAAAAATCCGAGCAAGGGCTCGGTCATAGCAAACGCCGAGTGGACCGGCCGATCAGGCTTATGGCGGTCCTTCGAGGCAGCAGGCGAGTCGTGAGGGTCGCCGCAGCCCGGTTGAGCCAGCCGGGAATGAAGCGCGGGCCGCGTCCCAATGCCTTCAGTGTCTGGTCCGCCACGTCCATAGGATCCAGCATGCCGGGGGCGTCCCTATTGAACGTACGTTCATAACCCGGTGTCAGCATGGCTCCGGCACACGAGACGACTACATCGATGTTCTGTTCTCCGAGTTCATCCCAGAGCCCTTCGGCAAGGATAGTGTTGAACGCCTTGCTTGCCGCGTATCCGACAACTCCGGGGGCGCCCTGCATACCGGCCAAGGATGACATCAGGATGATGGCACCCCTGTTCCGCTCACACATGGCAGGCGCCAAGGTCCGGACAGCCGTCACCGGACCTTGAACGTTGACCCGAATCAGCTTCTCCAGGCTTTCAGGGTCCGTGTCGACGAACCGACCCGTCGGAACGTAGGCCGCGTTGTAGACGACGATTCCGATTTCGAGATCGGCTGTCGCTGCCTGAAGAATTTGAGCGAGCCCAGTATCCGCGAGGTCTTGGGTCAGGCACCGCACTTCGATTTTGTGTTGGTGTTGGAGATCTTCCGCGACGCTGGAGAGCAATTCCTCCTGCCGGGCAATCAGGAGGAGATTCATCTCTCTCGCTGCCAATTGCTTTGCAAATGCTGCCCCAAGCCCTTCCGAGGCGCCCGCGACAATAGCCCAAGGCCCGTAGCGACTTGAAAATCGGCTCACACTATTGCCTGTATTTCTGACTGTTTCCCGTGTCGGAAGTATAGCCGACCACCCAGCGTCAGATGTTCAAGCTCGGAGGGTTAACCAACCGGTTTTTCTCTATATTCTCTCGGGCTCTAACCTGCCGGTGCCAGGCAACTTTTAAACGATGCGGCCATGTTGCGAATCAAGTCGAAGTATGCCCCGGGCCCGCTTTCAGCAGTAGCACCGAGAGGGTCAAGGACGCCTGCTTGCGCTTGGGTACCTTCGATAATCGTGTCGACGAGGCGCGGTTCGAACTGAATCTCGGCAAATACGCAGGTCGCGCCGAGCTGATGGATCTTGTCGCGCAGTTCCATGATGCGTCGGACACCCGGCGTTTGTTCTGCACTCACTACGACCGAGCCGACTGCGGTCAAGCCAAAACGATCCTCGAAATGCCGATAGGCATCGTGGAATACTATGAAAGGCCTGTCACGCACTGGAGCCACATCCTCGGCGATTTCCGCAATCAGGTCATCCAGACGATTGAGGAGTGCCTCGGCATTGGCCGTGTAAGTCTTGGCGTTGGCAGGGTCGGCTTCCGACAGAGTGCCGGCGATCATGCGGACCATCGCCCCCGCATTCACTGGGTCGAGCCAGAGATGCAGGTCGACAGCGGCATGTTCCTTGTCTTCGTGGGCACTCGCACTTTCGTCGGAATGACTCCCGTGCTCGTGGTGTCCATGATCGTCATCTGATTTATGACCATGGTGCTCTTCCCTATCCGAATGTTCATCTTTTTCGTGATTTCCATGACCTTCCCCGGCATCGTGATCATGGGCTTCAAATGCCCCTCCCTCGCGAAGCGACCGATGGACGAGGCCTTCTGCTTCGGATAACACGACGATGCGGGCATTGTGCGCAAGCGTATCGACCGAATTGGCGAGAGAGGTCTCCATCAACTCGTCGACCAGGAAGACAATGCGAGAATTTTGTAGAACCTCGGCATCGGAAGGACGCAGGCTGAAAGTATGCGGCGACGAGGTACCCTGCATGATCAGATGAGGTTCGCCTGTTCCTTCCATCACGGCACTCACCAGCGAGTGCACCGGCTTGATGGAAGCGGCCACTCTGACCGCTACGTCGGCTACCGCTGACCCCGAGATCACGCAACCGAAAAATACTGCTGCGGGAAGTACGGAAAGAGTGCGACGGAGCATCGGCGGGAAGAGATTGACGGGTATAGCGCGAATTGCCGCGACCAAGGATTCTGATTGCATCATACCTTCCTCCTATTTGAGAAACTTGCCGCACCATCTGATGCGGCTAGGCCGTACGCAACCGCTGTGATTGTTATATTATAACGTTATGTGCAAACAGATCGCCTATTTCACTTTAGCTGTTTCCGTGATTCGGCAAATGCCGCAAAAGGTTGCCCTGCTGCGTCCGTAGAATAGCCGTTATGGGAGACGACCCGCATACCCGCCCTGCACCGCTCATTGATGCGCACAATATTGGAGTGCGGCGCAACAAACGCTGGATCATCCGGGAAGTCGATGTCAGGGTGGCTCGTGGCGAACTAGTCTATCTGATTGGGGGCAATGGAGCCGGCAAATCGACCTGCGCCAAGGCCCTGCTCGGATTAATCCGCATTGATGAAGGAACGATTGAACAAGCACCCGGATTGGAGGTGGGCTATGTCCCGCAACGGCTATCGGTTAGCCCGACACTGCCTCTCAGCCTTCGCCGCCTGGTCGCGCTGACCGGGCGTTTCTCCGCTCGCGACATTGATGCCACCCTCGCCGCCGTCGGTCTGGAGAAACTTGGCGACCCTCCGGTCACAACCTTGTCGGGCGGCGAATTTCAACGGCTGCTACTCGCGCGGGCATTAATCCATCAACCTGACCTTCTGGTCCTGGACGAGCCGGACCAAGGCGTTGATGTCGCTGGCGCAGAAGTGTTTCATAAGCTAATCGAAGAGATCCGCCAAGACCTCGGCTGTGGCGTCTTGTTGGTTTCCCATGACATCAAAATGGTTATGGACGCCGACAGCGATGTGGTGGTCTTAGTGCCCCACGAACATGACCCGCCACCTCAGGACGAAAGCGGCTCCATACAGACCGCCGGGCACGGCAACGCATAGGCTAAGGCATGCTGGACGACTTTTTCGTACGCGCCTTGCTCGCCGGCATCGGGCTGACGCTCGTCACGGGGCCGGCAGGATGTTTCGTGGTCTGGCGGCGGCTAGCCTACTTTGGCGAGACGATTGCGCATTCCGCCCTGCTCGGAGTCGCGCTCGCCATCCTGATTGACCTCAATTTGACCGTGGGCATATTCGCCACTGCCTCCGTGGTCGTATTAACAATGTTCTACCTTGAACGGCGCGACACATTGCCGACGGACACTTTGCTCGGCCTGCTTGCGCATGGCGGACTCGCCCTTGGTCTTGTCATTCTGTCTTTCTTCTCGGACATGAAAATCGACCTGCAGGCGTTGTTGTTCGGGGACATTCTTGCCGTATCACGGGCCGACTTGGCGGTGATCTGGCTGGGTGGCGTAGCGGCACTGGGAATGCTGTGGTGGATCTGGCGCCCGTTGCTGGCAATGACCGTCAATACCGATCTGGCTACTGTGGCAGGGTTACGTCCGGAACGTGCACGCCTAGCGTTCGGGCTTCTCGTGGCGGCAGCCATCGCTGTTTCGATCAAGATCGTCGGAGTTCTGCTGATCGTCGCGCTGCTGGTAATCCCAGCAGCAACGGTACGCCGCTTCGCGTCAAGCCCGGAGAAAATGGCCGTCGGTGCCACTTTGGCAGGCATTGCCGCAGTGGCTGGAGGATTGTTCGCTTCGGCTGAGTTCGATACGCCGTCGGGACCCTCTATCGTCGTCACCGCATTGGCACTGTTCGCGGTGACTCGCCTACGCCGCCCGCGCTCAATGATCAATCGGACACAGTGACGGGATTGTCGGTGCAATCTTCCAATTCGATTTGCACCGTGACATGATCGATGCTGAAGCGCTCATCTATACGGGTCCGAATGGCGGCAATGGTCGAATCCGGATTGGCGTCCTCGGCAACACGTGCGTGCAAGGTCAGCAGTGAATGCTCCTGTGACAAGGACCAGGCATGCACATGGTGAACATCCTCGATGGTCGGGATATTCTCAATTAGATCCGGGCCAATCTCTTGTACATTCAATTGCTTGGGAACGCCCTCAAGTAGCACGTGTGCCGATTCTCTCAACAGGAACCAAGCGCTGCGCAACACCAGCAAGCAGACCAGGACGGAAAGAATCGGGTCGGCCAGCATCCAGCCGGTCGTCATGATGATCAATGCGGCGCTGACTGCCGCAATCGAGCCGAGCATGTCGCTCACTACGTGGAGCAGAGCGCCGCGGACGTTCAGGTTGTCGCGGTTCGCTCCGAGAAACAGCGTGAACGCGCCGATATTGACGAGGAGACCAAGCACTGCCACTACGAGCATGGGACCGGCGAGCACTTCGGTTGGATTGATGAACCGGCCAACCGCTTCGGAAAAGATCCAGCCAACGATGAACACGAGGCTGACACCATTGGTGAAGGCGGCGAGAACTGGAAAGCGGTGATAACCATAAGTCCGCATCTTGTCCTCTGGACGGCGGCTCAACCGGAAGGCAATCCATGCAAACAGCAAGGATACCGTGTCGACCAGCATGTGGGCGGCGTCGGCAAGCAGCGCCAAAGAGCCTGAGATCACGCCGCCGACGATTTCGACGATCATGAACCCCCCGATCAGCAGAAAAGCCCAGAAGATGCGGCGGGCATCATTCTCATGGCCCCCATGGGCACGTACGTTATGGTCACCCGGCACTATCGTTTCCTCTCAATGTCCGTTAGCAACACTGTGGATCGAGCGGTGAGCAGAAAATCCACGTGACCTCAGTATAGTCACACCCGCTACCGAAAACGGGCCAATAAGAATCCCGTTCGGCTGGACTGACGGCAAGACATGATGGATTAATCTGTCCTTGCAACCGGAGCAGGAGGTCTGCGACCGGAAGAGTTGATCTCACAGGAGGACAGACAGATGGACGACAACGGATATGAAGCCTATATCGGCTTGGACGTGCACAAGGACACGATT
>JAPONY010000054.1 GCA_026713705.1 Gammaproteobacteria bacterium | reverse complement strand
CGTTGCGGCTCAGCCCCGGACAGTCGTGCACCGTCTGCTGGATGGCGGCAATCTGGCGACGCGTCAGGCGCCGCCCGAAGAAGGTGGTCGACTTCAGCTTGCGAATGGCCTCGTCCATCGGAATCCCCCGGATACAGTTCGGCAGGTCTATGCTCGCACGGGCAGGGGAAAAAGTCAAGCCCGGGATCGAAGCCGAAAACAGAGCAGAACAACTGACCATCATTCAAAGACTTGCGCAAGTCTGCGCCTTGGCCGGGGCCAGGCTTTGATTAAATCAATGCCATTGCCCCCCCCCCCCCCGTCTAACTGACTTTTCGCCGTTCCGCGGCGACAGATCCTCCAGCACCGGCTGGTCCGGGTTTCTTCGCCCGGCTCCAGACCCGCAGCCTCCGCGCCCGTCCGGGCTCGGGGCTTTTTCAGGATCCGTTCATCACCCCGCTGCCGCCATGGCGGCGGGGCACCCGGCCTGTCGCAGGTTGGTCAACCTCGCTTTCGATTTTCTAACCCTGTGTTCCGCTACCGTGGTGCTGGAGCCGGATGCAGCGGACCGCGGGCTGTCACTGAAGCCGAGGTCGTCGTTCGGGGCGACCCGCAGCAAAACGAATGAATCATGGAACCGGCGCACCCTTTGCAGGGTTGGCGCCGAAACAGTCGGTCGCGTCCGCCGGACGCCTCGAGGCGGAACTGGGCTATGGCCTCAGTGGTCCCGGTGGACGCGGCTTACCCTCTACGCCGAATACTAGCGCAGCGACTCGACACGTGATAGTGCCTCGGCACGCGGCTTGAGGTCGGCGATGAATCCAGTTCTGCCTGAAAGGCATCATCGGTAAGAAACACTCTCTGGGCATGCAGGGCTTCCTGCACCTTTAGCCACAAAACCCGGTCGGCGATTGCAGACCGGCAACCTCCTTCCTCAAATACCTCCCGTCGGTAATCATTGACGGGCAAGACATCGCCGCAATGGCGACTACAACCGGGGCACCGCCGACAGCAGCGTGCGCGTGTATTCGTGCTGCGGGTTCTGCAGGATTTCGACCGTGTCGCCCTGCTCCACGATCCGTCCCTCGTGCATGACCGCCATGCGGTGCGCCATCCAGGACACCACCGCGATGTTGTGCGTAATGAACAGGTAGGTCAGGCCGTGCTGGTCCTGCAAGTCCTGCAGCAGGTTCAGGATCTGGGCCTGGATGGTGACGTCGAGTGCGCTGGTCGGCTCGTCGCAGACGATCAGCCGGGGGTTGACCGCCAGGGCCCGGGCAATCGCGATGCGCTGGCGCTGCCCGCCCGAGAATTCATGCGGATAGCGGTTCTGGTGCTTGGGCTCCAGCCCGACCTGCCGAAGCAACTCCTCAATCCGCTCGCGCCGTTCTCCCGACTCCTGCGCCGAGCCCAGAACCTGCATTCCCTCGGCGATGATGTCGCCGATCACCATGCGGGGATTGAGGGACGAGAACGGATCCTGGAAGACGATCTGAAGTTCCGACCGAAACGGCGCCATCTCGTGGGCCGAGCAATGGCCCAGGTCATGCCCCCGGTAGCGGATCTTCCCCTGCGTGACGGGCAATAGGCGAATCAGGCCCTTGCCGGTCGTCGTCTTGCCGCAGCCGGATTCCCCCACCAGGGCAAACGTCTCTCCCTCGTGCAGCGTAAACGACAAACCGTCTACTGCCCGGACCTGGCCCACGACGCGGCGGAACACGCCGCGGCGGATCGGGAAGTGGACGCGCAGGTCCTCGACCTCCAGCAGCGGTTTGGAACTCGCCTTCGACTCCGGTTGCGCCGCCTGTTCATCAGGGCTGGATCCGTTGCCGTGCAGCCGCAGTCCCCGCTTGGAGATATCCGGCAGCGCCGCGAACAGGTTGCGGCTGTATTCATGTCGGGGATTTTCGAAGAACTCTTTCGCAGAATCCGCCTCTACGATTCTCCCATGCTGCATGATGGCGACCGCATCCGCCATGCTTTTCGCCACCGCCAGGTCGTGCGTGATGAACAGCATGGCCATACCCAGGTCGCGCTGCAGTTCATGCAGAAGTTCCAGCACCTGCGCCTGGATCGTGACGTCCAGCGCGGTGGTCGGCTCGTCCGCGATCAGCAGTTCGGGTTCCGCCGCCAGCGCGCCTGCGATCATCACGCGCTGCTTCATTCCTCCCGACAGCTGGTGCGGATACTCGTACAGGCGCCGCCGGGGATCGGGAACCCGCACCGCGTCGAGCAACTCCAGTGCCCGGGCCATGCTGGCCCTCCGCGACAGCCTCCGGTGCCGCCGTAACGGCTCGCATATTTGCTGGCCCACCGTCATCACCGGGTTCAGCGACATCATCGGCTCCTGGAAGATCATGCCGATCGTGGCGCCGCGTATCCCCCGCATCTGCACTTCCGGTAGCTCCAGCAGGTCCTGCCCATTCAGCCGGATTTCGCCGGATTCAATACGGGCCACCTCCGGAAGCAGCCGCATGACGCTCAGCGCCGTCACCGACTTGCCGCTGCCGGACTCTCCGAGCAGCGCGAAGGTGCCCTGCTTTGGAATGGAGAAACTGATGTCTTCGACGGCCACCTCCCGGTCCGGGCCGGTGCCGAACGCGACCCGCAGGTGCTTGACCTCAAGCAGGGCGCTCATCGCTTCACCCTCGGGTCGAATGCGTCGCGCACCGCGTCCGACAACAGGTTCGCGAACAGCACCAGGCCAAACATGAACACGAACGAGGCCGTCAGCGACCACCAAACCGGAGGCTCGCGCGACATCTCGAGGCGCGCGCTGTTGATCATGTTGCCCCAGCTGTTCATGGACGGATCGACCCCGATGTCGACGTACGACAGCACCGCCTCGGCCAGCACCAGGCCGCTGAAATCCAGCACCACCGTGATCAGCACGATGTGCATGACGTTCGGAAGGATGTGCCGCAGCAGGATGCGCGGTCCCGACACCCCGAACGCCACCGCGGCCTGGATGTACTCGTGCTCCCGCAGCTTGAGCGACTCGCCGCGCAGCAGCCGGCACAGCCCGGTCCAACTGGTCAGGCCCAGGATCATGCACAGGAACAGCAACCGCAGGTCCGCGCGCTCCGCCAGGCTCGTGTACTCTTCGGCGTGAGCATTCAGGTAGACATGCAGGGACAGGATCGAGGCGGCGATCAGCAGCACGCCGGGAATCGAGTTCAGCGTGATGTAGATGTACTGGATGACATCATCCACCCAGCCCCGGTAATAGCCTGCCGTGATGCCGAGCGCGATCGCGAACGGCAGCATGATCAGGGTCGTCAGGGTGCCGATCAGCACGCCGGTGCGAATGCTCTTCAGGGTCTGGTAAAGCACGTCCTCGCCGACCTTGTCGGTACCGAACACGTGGTAGGCCCCGGCCAGTTGCGTGACGCTCCCGATCAGCATCAGGATCAGCAGCGCGGTGACCCCCACGGACCACCACGGGATCGCGGCCTCTCCGGGGTCTCGGGGCTTCCTGCCCCGTAACCGGCGGATCTGCCAGGCACTCAGCCACAGAAAGCCCCACACCCCCGCCCCGAGAAGAGCCCCGCGCAGGACCCGGACCGTGATGTCCCAGCCGCGCTCCTGCTCCGGATTCTCGAGATGGGCGCCCCCATATTCCAGTCGGGGGTAGACCCGGACGCGCCCTTGCGGCGTCTCCCGGGTCTCCTTGCTGTGCGCGTGATAGGCGAACGGCGCGGAATAGGTCCGTTCGACATGGGTGCGCAACGGCCCGACCAGCACGTCGAACACGCTCAGGATCTCGTTCGAATACTCCACTTGGGCGCCCGGCTGCTCCAGGCGCGGATGGAAGTGCACCGAGTCCAGGATCGCGATGGCCGCGAAGAAGCCCAGCGCCACCACCGATACCGCGCCGCCGCGTCGAGTCATCACGGATCGCCAGGCATGCCGCAGGTGCGGCGTGCGCAGGACAAAGCCCACGTACAGCCCCACGCCTGCCAAAAGCAGGTAGAGGAAGAAGTCAGTCAGCAGGACGACCCACATGGTCAGCGCAACCGGATCCGGGGGTCCGCGAGAGTGTAGGAAATGTCGGTCAGCAACAAGCCTAGGATGTACAGCACCGTGCCGAGGAACACCATGGCCCGCACGATCGAGAAGTCCTGGCGCTGGATCGCGTCGATGGTGTAGCTGCCGAGCCCCGGGATGCCGAAGAAGGACTCCGTGATGAGGCTGCCCATGAACAGCAGCGGCAGGATCACGACCACGCCGGTCAGGATCGGGATCAGGGCGTTGCGCAGCACGTGCCGGAACAGGACCCATTGCTCCGACAGCCCCTTGGCGCGCGCGGTGCGCACGTAGTCCTTGGAGATCTCTTCCAGGAACAGGGTCCGGTACCAGCGGGTGCCGGAGCCGATGCCGTAGATGACGCCAATGACGACCGGAAGGATCAGGAACTTCACGGCCTCGAACCCGGTGTCGTAGCCGGAGATCGGGACCAGTTGCAGCAGCTTGCCGACCAGGTACTGCCCGCCGATGATGTAGAACAGGCTGGAAATCGACATCAGGACCACGCACAGCACGACGCCGCCCACGTCCAGGTAGGTCGCGCGGAAGAACGCCAGCATCAGCGCCAGCGTGGCATTCAGCAGCAGCCCGAGCAGCAGGCTCGGCACCGCGATCGCAAGGCTCGGCCACATGCGCTGCCGAATGTCGTGGCCGATGTTGCGGCCACTGTCGGAATTGCCGAAGTCGAACACGAACAGGCGCACCGATTTCGTGTAGAAGATCGTGTCGGTCAGTTGTTCCAAGCCGCCCGCTTCAGGGTTGTATAGAAGCGGCTTGTCGTAGCCGTGCTCCTGCTTCCACGCCTCCACCTGCTCCTGCGTGGTGTACTTGTCGCCCAGGTGCAGCCGCGCCACTTCCTCCGGGGAGTTGACCACGAAGAACAGCATGAACGTCAACAGGTTGACCCCGATCAAGATCGGGATCGCATACAGCGCCCGGCGGATGATGTAGGCAATCATCGCCCGCGCTCCCGCTCGCGGCGGAGGAACCCGACCAGTGCCGGCAGGATCAGCAGCGCCAACGCCCCCAGGCCTGCCCAGACCGGCCAGACCGTTGGCCGGTTCCATTCCCGGATTTCCGCGGCCCGCGACTCGGTGTCGATGCGCCGGTACTTGAGCGTGTTGTAGGACATGGTGGTCGGCTTGTTGTTGTGCACCCATTGGTGGGACAGGATGTAGCTGACCGGGTGGAAGCCCCAGGCCCAGGGGGCGTCGCGGCGCAGGATGTCCAGCATTTCATCGATGATCTGCTGGCGCCGCTCCCCGTTCGGGATGTTCTTCATCTGCGAAAATAGTGCGTCGTACTCGGGGTTCTTGTAGTTGGCGGAATTCGGCCCGTTGGTGTCCACCTGCGCGTTGGGGCCGTACAGCAGAAACAGGAAGTTCTCCGGGTCCGGGTAGTCCGCGTGCCAGCCCCACTGGAAGATCTGCCCGGTGCCCTTGCGCATCTTCGCCCGGAAACGGTTGTAGTCCGTGGCCCGGATCACCAGCTGGATGTCGAGCTTGGCGAACTGCTTGCGCAGCCAGTTCAGCGAGGCCTTGGCGTCCGGACCGGCGCCGACCGCCTCGTAGTACAGCACCAGCGGCTTGCCCGTCTCCTGGTCGATGCCGTTCTGGTAGCCCGCCCGGCGCATCAGCTCGCGCGCCTCCTCGATGCCGCGCCGGACCGCCCGGCCGTCCTCCCAGCGGTACACGTACGGGTTGATGCCCGCTTCTCCCTCGTGGACGCCGAAGATCTGCGGCGGCAGTGGCCCCTGGGCCGGGATGCCGCGGCCATTCGTGAAGATCGAGATGTTCTCCTCGTAGTCCACCGCAATGGAGATCGCGCGGCGCAGCAGCCGGCTGCGCTCGCCGTATCCGCCCACGACCGGATCCAGCATGTTGAAGCCCATGTAGTACACAGTCAGGTCGACCGCCGTGCGCAGCGCGATTCCCTTCTCCTCCATCTCGTCGGTCAGCCCCACTTCTCCGCCGCCGCCGTATTCGATGGCCTGGTCGAAGCTGTCCGAACCGATCCCGGACAGGTCGTAGTAGCCCTGCAGGAACTTGCTCCAGCGCGGAATGTTTTCCTTCTCCAGGCTGAAGACCGCCCGGTCGACGAACGGCATGATGCGCCCCTGATCGTCCAGGAACCCCTCCCCGGCGTCTCCCGGCTCCCCTTCGCTCGGGTACGGTTCGCCTCGGAAATTCGGGTTGCGCTCCAGTACCATCCGCAGGTTCGGGTTGTTCTCGGTCAGCATGTAGGGGCCGGTGCCGATCGGGTACCAGTGCAGCGTCAGGTTGCGCTGCGCCATGCCCGGCTGCTCGTGGAACACGTCCGCCTCCCACGGCATCGGCGCGAAGAACGGCATGGCCAGCCAGTAGATGAACTGGGGGTAGGTTCCTTTCAGCCGGACGCGGTAGCGATAGCGCGACAGGGACTCCACGCCGGACATCGACAGGCCGCGCAGGTCCATCGGGACACCCTCCGTGTTCTGGATGTGCGCCTGGAATTCGGCGAAGCCTTCAATGTACTCGGCGATGATGCCGGCGATGGGACAGTGCCGGCGGGGATCCGCCAGCCGCTTGATCTGGTAGACGAAATCCTCCGCCACCAACTCGCGGCTCCCGGTATGCGGGAAGTCCAGGAGAACATTGACCGATTCGAGATCCGCTTCGGTCAGGTCATGATAGCGGTAGCCTCCGTCCTCGCGCCGCGCCAGCGCCGAGTGCGGCTGGTAGAGGATGCCGGGCTGGATGTCGATCAGGTACTCGGTGTAGGCCGCCTCTTCCGCCGGAACCCCGGGCGGCAGCTCGTCGCCCCGCTCGTCCAGGAAGCGGACCTCCGGCATGCGGGCCGCGGACAGGGGCACCAGTTCGTAGGGACGCTTCAGGTAGTGGTAGGCCAGCGGCGGCTCGTAGACCTGCTGGATGAAGCCGTACGCGGTCGAGGTGTAGGACCGTGCGGGGTCCATGAACTGGGGCCGGTCGCTGAACGAGGCATACAGCACCGCCCCCGCTCCCGGGTCCTCTCCGTGCGGGTTGTTCCACGAATCATCGCAGCCCGCCAGCAAAACGAGCGCGACCACGCTCCCCCATCGGCAGGGCGGGCCGCAGCGGTGAAGAAAGCGCACGGGAATCGGGTTCGTTATAAAATGGTTTGAGTTCATTTTAATCTACCCGCCGATCCGGCAGTCATTCGAACCCATGGGATTCCTCGACGGCAAGAAAGCGTTCATCACGGGCGTCGCCAGCAACCGCTCCATCGCGTGGGGCATCGCCGAATGCATGCACGAACAGGGAGCCGAGTTGGCCCTCACCTACCAGAACGAAAAACTGAAGTCCCGGATCGACCGGTTGGCCGAAGCCTGTGGCGGTGCGCTGACCCTGCCCTGCGACGTGGCCGAGGAGGCCCAGGTGGAAGCGGCTTTCGCGCGACTGGGGGAACACTGGTCCGAACTCGACATCCTGGTGCACTGCATCGCCTACGCACCGCGTGAGGCCCTGGACGGGGACTTCTGCGAGAACACGTCGCGCGAGGCCTTCACCACAGCTCACGACATCAGCAGCTATAGCCTGACTTCCCTAGCCCGGGCGGCACGGCCGATGATGCGCGGGCACCCGTCCGCTGTACTGGCACTGACTTATCTCGGCTCAATGCGCAGCATGCCGAACTACAACGTGATGGGGCTCGCCAAGGCCAGCCTGGAGGCGAACGTGCGTTATCTGGCCTATTCCCTAGGCCCGGAGCAGATCCGGGTCAACGGGATTTCCGCCGGACCGATCAGGACCCTGGCCGCCGCCGGCATCGGGAATTTCCGAATGATGCTGGATCACGTCGAGAAAAACGCGCCGCTGCGCCGCAACGTCACACCGCGGGATGTCGGCCATGCAGGCGCCTTCCTGTGCTCGGATTTGGCCGGCGGCATCACCGGCGAGATCACCTATGTCGACGCCGGCTACAGCACCGTCGGCATGACCGGCTTCGACGCATAAGATCACCCGATACGTAAAAGCGCAGGCGACAAGCCTCCGGCAGACCGCCAAGACTTGTTTTCGAAAATGTCGTAAGGGCGGCAAATCGTTCGCAGTCCCAATCGAGGTTGACCAATGAAGTGGTCTGCAGGGCATCGATAGGCGGTAGATGTGGTGTATCCTGTCCCGGGTCCATCATCATCGGCCACCGAGACGGCTGGAATCAGAAAAGCAGGGAAACATGCGCCGGGTCTCGTCACTTCTGCTGTTGACGTTGGTTGCGACGGGGATTTCGGGTTGCGATCCGAAGCCCACGTTGGAGATGTTTCGATCCGGCAACCCGCCGTGTTACGACCGGTCCGTCCAAGCCCAAACTACCGTGGTGGACAGCCACATCCACTTCCGGCCGTTTGGCGGTCCTGCGATCCCGTTCGAGGAAGTGGTCTCGTACCTCGAGGAGACCGGCGTCCTGTTCGCCAACGTCTATGGCATTGGCCAGATGTTGCCCGTGACGTCCTCCTGCACCTATTACCTGGATTGTCCTGGCACGCCGGTGACGCCGACGCTGAAGAACGACTTCATCAATGCCGCCAATGCGCTCACGCTCGCGTCCTCTGCGGTCCATCTGACACTCTCGATGAGCTTCCCGGACTTGTCGCATCCAGAAACGATTCTGCCGGGGATGCAACTGCTGGAGGAAGAATACCCCGGCGCATTCACCTGGATGGGCGAGGTCAACCTGGTGAAACAGGCCTTGCTTGCCAATGGACGGGAGCCGGTTCCCATAGCCACGCTGGCCGAATGGGCCACCTTCATGACGATTCTGCGGGAACGGGATATCCCGCTCGCGCTTCACGCCGACCTAGGCAACGACGAGGAGCCGACCAAATACCTGCCCCTACTGGAGGAAGTGCTGCGCCTGTATCCAGACAACGCGATCGTCTGGATGCACATGGGGCTGTCACGGGAACTGGTGAAGATGGACGTTGCCCAGCATATCCAAATCGTGAGTTCGCTGTTGGACCGCTACCCGAAGCTGATGATGGACATTTCCTGGCGGGTGATCGACGATGCCTACTTTTCTGTTCCGGAGCACCGGGCACGTTATGTGTCGTTTCTGAATGACTATCCGGAGCGCATTCTCCCGGGAACGGACTTTCTGGCCTCGCGGGACAAGGACTTCGATGTCTACCGCACGGAACTGCAGGTCACCAGCAGAATTCTTCGTAGCCTGAACGACGTGGCCTTCCGAAACATCGCTCTGGGGCAGAACTATTTCCGACTGCTGAATCTGGACTACACAGCACCGCCGGTGTGCCCATGAGACTTTGCGGCGTTTGCCGCTTGGAATAGATAGAATGCTTAGATCCGCAGTCTCTATTCTTCCAGTTGTAGGAAACGACAACGGGTCAGGCGCCCGCATCCAGCCCGAAGACTTCCCGCATGACCGGGGAAATCACCTACGTCGATGCGGGTTATAATGCCGTCGGAATGACCGACTTCGATAGCTAAAACTAGACGGAATCCCGGGAAAAGACTGAACATCAACCGCAATTCGGCTGTTCTGACCCCATCTGAACCCTAGCCTGCGAAGCAGGCGACCTGAAGTTTGCGCGCCATGCAACGCGCTGGATTTTCATTTAAATTTCTGATATGGATTAATCTGTCTTTGGCAGTTTATAGTAACATCCTGCATAGGGTCAGTTTCAGTTTCGGTCGCACCCTGAGCCCAAGCCGCGGGAGGCACATACGACGACGGTCAATCACTCTGATATTCGCGGGTTG
>JAPONY010000053.1 GCA_026713705.1 Gammaproteobacteria bacterium | reverse complement strand
CCAACCCGCGAATATCAGAGTGATTGACCGTCGTCGTATGTGCCTCCCGCGGCTTGGGCTCAGGGTGCGACCGAAACTGAAACTGACCCTATGCAGGATGTTACTATAAACTGCCAAAGACAGATTAATCCATATCAGAGATACTGAACTGGTCTACCGACTTACCAGCATGGCAGAGTGATGCGATCGGAAGGTTGTTCGAGAAAGAAGAACTTTCAATGGATGACCTAGAGGACCTGTATGCGTTACTTAAAAGTGAGCATGGGCTTGAGGATCCAAAGGATAGAAAGGCCAATAGACTTAGGGCCGATCAAATTCCGGCAAGCGTGGCTGCAAACGTCCAGGTTAAGCTGCTTGCAATGAAAGACTTGCGCAATGTAAATGCTATTGCGCCTGATCAGCGGCTTTCATTTTTGCCGCAAGGCCTAACCGTTATCTATGGAGACAATGGGTCAGGAAAATCCGGATATTCGAGGGTTCTAAAGCGCGCTTGTCGAGCTCGTGATCAAAATGAACCAATCCACCCTAATGCATTTTTGTTGCCCGAAGAAACAGGTAATGCTGAAGCTACATTTGAAGTCGACATAAACGGCTCTTTGGAAGAAGTGATCTGGGAAGATGGCAAGGTAGCACCTGAAACACTATCAGCACTTGCTGTGTTTGATTCACGTTGCGCAAGAAACTACTTGGACAGTGAAGGGGATTACGCCTATGTGCCATATGGCTTAGACATTTTGGAAGGACTGGCGAATATCTGCAAGAAATTAAAGGAGAAGATTGATGCAGAATACGTGCAATCTACTGTTGATAACACGGCGTATAGAGATCTAGAGGGGGAAACAGCCGTCGGGCAACTTATTGCTGGCTTATCGGAGAAGACTGAGCCTGAACGAGTAATTGCGCTAGCAACTATGACAGAAGCTGAAGATGCTCGATATACTGAATTGAAAGACAGCCTTAAAGAAGAAAACCCAAAAGATAGAGCGGTGCAATTGCGATTGCGTGCCCGGCGAATTGCAAAAGTTGTGAGTAAGATAGGAGAGAAACAATCAATTGTTGATGATGCAGCACTGGAAAAACTCCGCGGGCTGGCAGACGCTAATGACAGTGCACAAAGAGCAGCATTGCTGGCCTCCCAAGCATTCGAGGATGAAGAGGGGCTTCTTCCGGGAACTGGTGGCAGGGTATGGAAAGAACTCTTTGAAGCAGCCCGACGGTACGCGGTCGAAGCATATCCAGACAAAACCTTCCCAAATTTAGGACCTGACTCCCAATGCCTTCTGTGCCAGCAACCGTTGAAGGAAGGAGCGGTCCGCTTACTTCGATTTGAGGAGTTTGTCCAAAAGGAGACTGAGAAGAAGGCGGAAGCAAATAGAAAAGCACTGGCAGATGGATGCGAAGCATTTGCTGGGCAAAGTATGTCGCTCGGTGCTGACGATGAACTCTATGCGGAATTAGCCGCACTAGACACAGAACTAGCTGAAAGTGTGCGGCAATTTGGTTTAGGACTTAATAATCGACACACCGCAATTAAAAAAGCTGTCAATACAAAAAAATGGGATCAGGTGGACGCTCTACCAACAAGTCCCGTTGTACGACTTCAGTCATTGGTGGACGGGCTGAATACAGAGGCTGATACGCTCGATAAGATTGCCGAAGAAACAGGGCGAATTTCTGCGGAAAAGGAATTCGCAGAACTTAGAACTCGCGTTCAACTAGCCAGGGTAAAAGGAGCAGTACTAACCGCAATTGAGCAATTAGGTCGTCGGGTGAAACTTAAGAAATGTCAATCAGCGGTGAAGACTAATGCAATTTCGAATAAGACGAGGGAGCTGACTCAAGAAGTTGTGTCGAAAGATTTGGAGACAGCGCTCAACCGAGAGTTTCAGGGACTAGGTGCAGGGAACCTCCAAGTTTGCCTGAAAAGCAGAACAGATAAAGGTAAAGCGTTTCACAAGCTTAAATTGAACCTCCCACAAGCAAAAAACCCTGGGGAAATTTTGAGCGAAGGAGAGCAAAGAGCGATTGCCATTGGGTCATTTTTGGCAGAGGCCACTATCGGGGATAGCCCGATTGGTCTCATTTTTGATGACCCAGTTTCATCTTTGGACCATAAGCATCGCGAGCGCGTCGCCAGAAGGCTGGCGCACGAGGCAACCAGCAGACAGGTTATTGTTTTCACGCACGATCTATATTTTCTCAACTTGCTCATATATGAAGCAGAGGAGGCGAAGGTTCCGGTTGAGAAACAAAGTCTCCAGCGCCGTCCCGAAGGGTTTGGCGTTACAAACCCTGATTTGCCTTTTGAAGGGATGAATACCAAGGCTCGCGTGGGCTATTTGCGAAATGAGCAACAGGCGATCAAGAAGACTTATGAATCGGGCGATGAACTTGGGCACCGCAAGCAGACGGTAGATGCCTATCGACAACTACGTATTGCTTGGGAAAGGGGCATTGAAGAAGTATTATTACGAAGCGTGGTGCTCCGGTTCCGAAAGGGAGTAGAAACTCAGAGATTGGCTGGCGTGGTGGTTGAGGACAGCGATTATGCTACCGTGAATCAATGGATGAAAAAATGTTCAGACTATGCTCATGACCAAGCACTTCTTGGTGGAGTAGAAGTGCCTAACCCGAGCGAATTACTAGCGGACATTAACGCTTTGGATGAATGGCGAAAACAAGTCGAACAGCGTGGCGTGGCCACTCAGAGACAACGAAAAGTGGCTGGTAGTGTGCAGGCTACTGCAAACCCTAATATATGATCGGTATACAGAAGGTTTATCCATGTTCTGTTTTATACATGCAGCCGATATCCACCTTGATAGTGCGCTGTATGGATTAGAATTTTATGAAGGTGCTCCGGTTGATGAGATTCGCAGCGCCACTCGTCGCGCTTTTGACAACTTGGTAGATCTGGCGATTGAAGAGGGAGTGGCATTTGTGCTGCTAGCCGGAGACCTGTATGACGGTGATTGGAAAGATTACAACACAGGCCTCTATTTTGTAGAGCGGATGGGGAGGCTGCAAGAGGCAGGTATCCGTGTTTTCATCGTGGCTGGAAACCATGATGCCCCCAGCCAAATCACCAAACACCTTCGATTGCCGGAAAATGTCAAGCTGTTTTCAGCCAAGAGCCCAGAGCAAGTAACTCTAGATGATCTGAATGTCGCGGTATATGGGCAGAGTTTCGCTACGCGGGCAGTAACAGATGATTTGTCTCAGTCATATCCACAAGGTGACCCGCAACTCTTAAACATTGGATTGTTGCATACTTGTCTGGATGGCAAGCCAGGGCATAAGCCCTATGCGCCTTGCACTGTCGAAGGACTGCGATCCAAAGGTTACCAATACTGGGCACTTGGTCACATTCATAAACGGGAAGAGGTGAGCCGGGATCCATGGATTGTCTTCCCTGGGAATATTCAGGGACGGCATATCCGGGAAGTAGGAGCAAAGGGTTGTACTTTGGTCACAGTCGAAAGCAATGAGATCGTGGAGGTGGAACATCGCAATCTGGACGTAATGCGTTGGGCTTTATGTGAGATTGATGTTTCTGTCAGTGAGACAGTGGATGATGTTTATGAGCAAGTTCGAGAGGAGTTGCAGGCTACACTAGATGCTGCCGAAGAAAGGCTGGTAGCAGTACGTCTAATCCTACAAGGAGTTTGCTCGGCGCATTCGGCATTGCATGTAGACCGTGAACACTGGATTCAGGAGTATCGAGCTTTGGGGTCCGGGCTTAGCGGTTCTGGAATCTGGTTGGAGCAGGTTTCTATCAAAACAAAGTCGCCTGCCTCCACTGATGAGTTCCTTGAACGCGACGATGCATTAAGTGGTCTGCTGCGTTCCATCCACGATATGGAATTTGATGCATCGGCTCTAGACGAACTCTCCGATGAGATCTTCGCGCTTCGCCAGAAGCTTCCAGCCGAACTCTTGGGTGGCGATGATCCTTATGATCCAATCAATCCAGATGTACTCAACGGTACTTTGGGGGAAATTAAGGAACTTCTCGTTAATCGCTTGTTGTCCACGGAGAAAGGGACGTAGGCAAGGATGAGAATAGACGAATTGAATCTTGTTGCATTTGGCCCTTTCACTGATAGGGCATTGGCTTTTGATGAGAGGGGTCTACATGTCGTTTATGGCCCCAATGAGGCAGGAAAGAGTGCATCCTTGCGGGGTTTAAAAGCCCTGCTTTATGGTTTTGAAGAACGAACTCAAGACAATTTTCTTCATGCCAATGACAAGCTGCGTATTCATGGTTGTTTGCAGACAACTGATGGGCATGAACTCATGCTCGTTCGACGCAAAGGTCGAAAAAATACTCTATTAACTCCCGATGGCGAGGTACTTGATGAACAGGTACTGGCGCCCTTCCTTCAAGGCGTGACTCTGGAACTCTTCGAGACACTTTTTGGGATTGACCATCAGGCTTTAGTGAAAGGAGGGCAGGAAATTCTGCAACAGAGAGGAGAAGTTGGGAAGGCGCTTTTTTCGGCAGCGCTTGGCAGTCATGCGCTACATACCGTCCTAACACAACTTGATGATGAAGCCAGTGATCTTTTTCGGCCTAGAGGATCAACACAGACGATCAATGCAGCACTGAAGTCGTATGCTGAGATCAACAAGGAGATTAAGGGATGTTCTCTTTCATCCAGAGAATGGGATAAGCATCGCCGTGCTTTGAGGCGGACGATGCAAGAACTGAAAAAAATTGAAGTTGAACTGGCGAACAGCAGAGTCGAGGTGAATCGTTTGCAACGTATCCAACGGGTTTTACCGAAATTTGCACGGCGCCGTAAGTTTTTTCAGGAACTGGAATCTTTGGGAGATGTGGTCGTCCTCCCGGATGATTTTGTAGGTCGCTGCCAGGAAGCGGCAAATGAGCTGGAGACACATCAGGGCACAGTTGGAAAGACAATTCCTCGCCTTGAAGAACTACAGAAACAGCTTGGAGGACTATTAACAAACCAGAGGTTATTGGATCAGGCAGAGAACATTGAAAATATCCATGCACGTCTGGGCGGACATCGAAAGGCACTACAAGATCGCCCGCATCTTGAAGCGGAAGGTCAACAATTACTGACAGATGCTAAATCTATACTCAAAGAAATTCGCCCTGATCTTGCATTGGAGGATATGGAGGAACTGCGCCCCGTATTGGCAAAGCGGCAGGTAGTTACCGAATTAAGTAACAAAAATGTCGTATTGAATACTTCTTTAGAACAGGTAAAGTCTAGTTTGCGTGAGGCAAAAAATAGTTTGAAGATCGCCCGCAAGGAGCGCGATGGGATTCTCGAATCGGGCTCTACGGACGCATTGCACCGAGTAATTGCTGCAGCTAGGAAACAGGGTGAATTGGATGTCTCAATCGAATCTACTCATAACCAACTCGTAAACCTACAGGAAGAATGTGCTGCTGATCTCTCACGCCTTACACTTTGGAGCGGTGAATTGGAAGATTTAGTTGGATTAGAGTTACCCCATCAAGAAAGCATCAATAGATTTGAAGAGACATATCTCGAACTTGAGAAACGATTCCAGCGGTTTGAAGAGAGAAGAGAAGATGTAATTGACTCCTTGAAAGATACTTCGCAGAGACTTGATGAGATCAAGCGTGTGGGGGAGGTGCCTACGGAGGCGGCCCTTTCCAAGGCTAGATCCGAGCGCGATAAAGTATGGCAGTTACTGCGCCGGAAGTGGGTCGATGGCGAGGATGTGTCAGCCGACGCAAGTGACTACCTGAAGGGAGAAACATTGCCGGATGTATTCGAAAATAGCGTTGCTAGCGCCGATATGGTGTCTGATCGCTTACGCCGTGAGACGGACCGGGTCCACGAATTAGCAAGCCTTCAGGCCAAGCGGGAAGCTGCGCAGCGGCAAGCAGATGAGATGGCCGAACAACTAGAGGCAATTAACACTGAAAAAGATCAGCTTGATGCTGATTGGCTGGAATTATGGGTACCTTGTCAAATTGTCCCACAGACTCCACGAGAGATGCGTGCTTGGTTACATGAATTTGAGAAGCTTCGTGATCAGGTCGGACAATTAAATCTGCTCCGCCAGAAAGTGAGCGAGCTTGAACAGAGTCGTAACACGCATATCCGGCGGCTTGATCAGCAGTTGGAAGAGCTAGGGAAAGAGCGCGCAATTGCTGAGGAGATCGAAACCGTACTTTTGGAATGTGAAGAGATTGTAAAGCAACTTGATGACGCTAAACACAAACGTGATTTTCTAGATAATGAGGTTGAGAGCCAGGCAACTAATGTTGAATTATTGACTGAAGAGTATAGGCTGGTAACAGAAGAGTTTGAAACATGGAAGATACAGTGGAATGAGCTGATGCGGGATTTTGGCCTTCAGATCGATTCCTCACCATCAGAGGTTAGCGATTTCATCGAAAACGTCAGAGTCCTGTTCTCTAAACAGGATGAGGCGAAAAAATTACGTATACGCATCAATGCGATCAATGAAGATGCAGATGCTTTCTCTAGTGAGGTAGAAAATATGGTTGCCACGATTGCCCCAGAACTTGGCGACTTGCTTCCAGATGATGCAGTGATGCGTCTCAATTCACTGCTGTCGGAAAACCGATCGAGACAGATTAAACGGAAACAAATTGAAGAACAGATCGAACAAGCAAAACAGGATATACAGGATTCGATGGTCTCCATTCAGGCCATGAAAGATCGGATTGGCACATTATGCGTAGAGGCGAAATGTGATAGCCAAGATGAACTCGAAGTGGTGGCGCAGAGGTCGGCTGATTATCTTCAAATCAAGGCGGCAATCAATACAGTTGAGCAAGAGATCTTGGAGACAGGCGAAGGTGTACCCATTGCAGAATTGGAGGCTGAAGCGGAGGGAATAGATCCAGATATATTGCTTGCAAAAATTAAAGAGTTAAGCAATCTCATCGAGGATGAGCTTGAGCCCAAGCGAACCGATCTTGCGGAGGCAAAAGGACGCGAAGAAAAGGAACTGGAACTCATGGATGGTGGCGATCATGCGGCGGCACTCGCTGATCAGGCCAATATCATTCTCGCTGGTATTCGCTCAAATGTCGAACGTTATGTTCAAGCGAAACTCGCTGGCAAGATCTTACGCAACCGGATTGAGTGTTATCGCAAAGAGAATCAGGGCCCCCTAGTCAAGCGCGCCAGTGAACATTTTTCGACGCTAACACTTGGGTCGTTTGATGCACTTATGACCGATTTTAATGAAAGGGATGAGCCCATCCTCGCTGGCATTCGCTCAGGGGGAGAACGAGTGTACGTGGAAGGTATGAGTTCAGGAACGCGAGATCAACTCTATTTGGCGTTGCGCTTGGCTTCTCTTGAAAAATATGTAGAAAGTGCAGAACCGATGCCTTTCATTGTAGACGATGTACTTGTGGACTTTGATGATGCTCGTTCACAAGCAGCATTGAATGCCTTAGCTGAATTAGCCGAAAAAATACAAGTCATCCTATTTACTCATCATTCGCAGGTTGTCAAGCAATCGAAACGGCTGAAAGGGGCGGTACAGGTGCATGAGTTGTAAATAGGCGAGGCACGTATTCTCCTAGTGGGTGACACATTATGTGTGGGGGGTTAGACTGGATTCAGAGGTCTAGGCTAAATGGGCCGATTCAGAATTATTTCCAGCACCAGCTTGGTGCCGAGGAAGCCAAGAATAAGAAAGACGAGGCCTGCCAGTGTCATACCTGCGGCCAGCCGCCCCCGCCAGCCAAACTGCCAGTGCCCCCAAAGAAGTGCGACGAGCGTGACCCACGCCAAGGCGGAAAACGCCATTTTGTGCATCATGCCTGGGCTGAATGGTTCGGTCAGTGCGCTGCCGCCAACAGCAAGCCCGACTGAAAGCAGGATCAGGCCCAGTGCGATAATTTTGATGAGCAAAGACTCCATTCGGTCCAACGGCGGCAACAGACCGGAGATCTGATCGCCCAGATGGCGAGAGCTGAGTTGATGTTCCTTCAGCAGCAGCATCAAAGCTTGGACTCCGGCCAGCATCAGCGTGCCGTAGGCCAGAAGCGAGATCATGATGTGCGTACCGACACTCCACGGAAGGGTTGTGGCCTGTGGACCCGCAGCAGGCTCGATCCAGATGGCGGCCAGCGCGCAGGGCAGGGTGATCAGACCCAAGTGCCAGGTCGGCTGGAATACGGCCCAAGCCAACACCAGCGCGTTGATCAGCAGGGCGGTCAACGCCATGGCATTGAAAAACGTGAATACGAAGCTTCCCCCAGACCCGACAGGGTCAAACAGGATCCAGGCATGCAACAAGCAGCCTGCCGTCCAGGCTGCGGCCGTGGCGGTACGGCTTAATTTGTCCGACAGGATGCCTGCCAGGGCAACTAGGTACAGGACGAATGGAGCAGCGGGTAGCAGTAGGGACATGGGAAATTCCAATCTTGCACTGAGCCTGAATACTCGGGAGTTAGTATGTCAGATAGGGAAGAATCACAGATTGTTATTCTACTTCTTGTGTGGCATAGAGGGAGGGCGCAGTAGTACTATGGACAGATGTTGTCAATGATGACAACATGACCGGCATGAAGCGCAATACGCGGCCGATTTCATGAATCCATGCAGCACTAAGGGTGCGTAGAAGACTTGGCAATGAGTTCAGATAGATTCGAGGTGACCCATGGGAGCGGAAATGTCTTTCGGGACCTTGACGACCCTTACGCGGACCTGAAGCAGGCCAAGGCTATTCTTGCTGCTCAAATTATTTCCCTGTTGGACGAACGTAGCCTTACGGTGCGCAAGGCTGAAAGCCTCACTCGTTTTGCAGCGGCTGACTTTTCCCGTGTCCGTAATGCAGATTTGGGGCGTTTTACTCTAGATAGGCTGATGAAGATGCTGGTAGCCTTGGATGATCGGGTCAAGGTTACTGTCCACATTGATAAATGGCAGGCCGAAGGAACGACCGTGCCTGACCCGATTCGGTAAGGGACAAACCCGCCGAAAAAAGGAAGAAATATATTGGTTCTATATACTAATACTTGAGAGCCTTAACCGGACGCATACAGAGGAATTGGACAAATCCGGCACGGATCGTGCTGGCATTGAGGACTAGCACATGAAAATGGAAACCTTAGCCGTACATGGCGGCTACGAACCGGAAGCGACGACCAAGGCGGTGGCTGTGCCGGTATACCAGACCACGTCATACGCTTTTGACGACACGCAGCATGGGGCGGACCTGTTCGACCTCAAGGTCGAAGGGAACATCTACACCCGCATCATGAACCCGACCACGGCGGTGCTGGAGAAGCGCGTCGCCGAAATGGAAGGAGGCGTCGGGGCGCTGGGGCTGTCCTCCGGGATGGCGGCCATCACTGACGCAATCTTCACCATCGCGGGCAGTGGCGACAACATCATTTCCGCGCATACCTTGTACGGCGGTACTTACAACCTGTTCGCGCATGCCTTGCCGCGACTGGGGATCGAAGTGCGTTTCGTGGATCCGGACGATCTGGAGGCACTGGAGGCAAGCATCGACGACCGCACGCGGCTGGTTTTCTGCGAGACGATCGGGAATCCGCTCGGCAACATTGCGGATCTGACAGCGCTGGCCGATGTGGCGCATGCGCATGGATTGCCGCTGATGGTGGACAACACCGTCCCGACCCCGGTGCTGTGCCGGCCATTCGAATTCGGGGCCGATATCGTGATCCATTCGCTGACCAAGTACATGGGTGGGCATGGCACGTCGATCGGCGGCGTCGTCGTGGACTCCGGAAAGTTTCCGTGGCTCGACCATGCGGACCGTTTCCCCGTGATGAGCGAGCCGGACGCGTCCTATCACGGCGTGGTCTACACTGATCTTGGCGCGGCAGCCTATATCACGCGGGTTCGGTTGATTCCGTTGCGCAACATGGGCGCGGCATTGTCGCCGTTTAACAGCTTCCTGGTTTTGCAGGGTCTCGAGACCTTGCCGCTGCGCATGGAGCGGCATTGCGAAAACGCTCAAAAAGTGGCGAAATTCCTGCAGGGGAACGACCAGGCGACTTGGGTGAAGTTTGCGGGACTTGAGGATCATCCGCACCACGACCGAGTGCAGCGCTACATGGATGGGAAAGCCTCGTCCATCATGAGCTTCGGGATCAAGGGCGGCGCGGAAGCGGGAGGGCGGTTCATCGACGCCTTGAACCTGATCGTCCGGCTGGTCAATATCGGAGACGCCAAGTCACTGGCCTGCCACCCGGCCACCACCACTCACCGCCAGTTGGACGAAGCGTCCATGAAGGCGGCTGGAGTGAGTCCGGACATGGTGCGTCTGTCGATCGGCATCGAGCACATCGACGACATTCTCGAAGATATCGACCAGGCCTTGCAGGCAGCAAAAGCCTGATTGCAGCCCGCGTGCGGGCAGTCAGGGGCGGATGGGCTGGATCTGCGGCCAGATCGGCGAGGTTCTCCGACCGGCCCGCCATTGATAAATGGCGGCGTATTCCAGCACGATGCGAACGTATTTCCGAGTCTCCTCGAATGGGATGGTGTCGATCCAGATGTCCGCGTCCGTCTCGAAATCAGGGCGCCAGCGGTCGACGGCTCCGGGGCCGGCGTTGTAGGCGGCCAAGGCCATGGCGGGATTACCGTCGTAGCGCTTGAGCATGTCGGCAATGTAACGACTGCCCAGGCGGATATTCAGCGAGGGCCTTTTGAGGGACTGGGTCCGGGGACGCTTGAGCTTGAGAGATCGGGCGACCTGCCGTGCGGTTCCCGGCATCAGCTGCATCAGGCCGACGGCTCCGGCCCGGGAGCGTGTATCAGCCGCGAAAGCACTCTCGCGTCGCGAGATGGCGAACAGCAGGGAAGAATCAACCTTGTTGCGACGGGCTTCTTTCTCGAACAGGTCGGCATGAGCCCGCGGAAAGCGGCGCTTGAGATCGTCGAAGTTGCGGTTTTTCCCGAAGGCGCGGATGGTGCCTTCATGCCAACCCCACTGGTTGGCGGCGATGGCCGCGCGATTGAGTTGCTCCGCGCTGCCTTGATCCATCAGGTCGTACCATTCCTCACGTGCGTTCATGATGCTCCCCTGATGGAGGAACTCGCGGGCGCGCTTCAGCGCGGGGGGGTCTTCCCTGGAAACCTCTTCCAAAGGGGTGGGGGCATTGTTCAAGGCATGCGGCCGATTGAGTCGTTCGGCTGCCAGAAATCCGTAGTAGCCGCGGTGGTGGGCGATTTTTTCGAACAACTTGGCACTTTCGGCGGCACGACCAAGTTGTTTCAGCGCGCGGGCCTGCCAGTACGGGCCCATCTGCTTGTATGGATAGGCATCCGGCAGTTCCTGGGAGGCTTCCAGGATCTTTTGCCAGTCCCTTTCGTGGAGGGCCAGGCGCAGGCGCATGTGTCGGAACGTGCCGTCGCGCAGATAAGGGGGCGTGGCTTCCATCAATGAATGGGCCAGAGGCAATCCGTCGCTGGCCGCTTCCAGGGCGATGCGGTAGCGCAGGTCCTGGACCTGCTTGAGACTGAGCACTTTGGCTTTACGGAATCCTTCGTACCATTCGTAGGCGGCCTCGGGGCTTTTACGCGCGCGGCGCTTGATGCCGTGCGCGACGATCCGGCTTGCGTGGGGACTGGAGGATTTAAGACGAGGGTCTCTCAGGTAGCGCTTGGGGTTTCGATGGACCCGGATCAGGAGGTCGACCCAGGCACGTTCCTTTTTCGGCAGGAAGCGTTTGAGGTAGCGGGCCAGTCGGGTGTTGCGCTTGTCCATGCTCAACTGGATGCGCTGCCAGACCAGGTCATTGGTCATTCCATTGCTCTGGAACCACTTGAGCAGGGGGTCGCAGATCTTGGGCCGGGATTTGCCGTGCAGCCAGATGGAGTGGATCAACGGCTCGAGCTCCTTGGTGGATCTTTTGAGGCGGATATGTGAGCGGACGTATAGGCACTGGAGGCTGACATCGCCGTATTCCTGGTAGGCATTGATCAACTTGGTGTATTGGCGGCGCTTGAACAGGGAGCGCAGCCAGGCGTTGCTCAGCCGGCGGCTCAGGTGGGAGCCTTTGTGCTCGACGATGAACTCGGCAATCTGCTTGTCGTGCGATCCGCCTCGGCGCGCGACCAGGTAATGGTAGTCGAGGTAGGAGACCAGTGGATAGTCGCCGAGTTGTTTGTGCAGTTGGCGAAAACGCTTGGTCTGGCCTTTGCGCAAGGCTTTCAGGGCTTGGCTGTAGACCGTGCGTTGAGCCGCCAGTTCGCGGTCGCTGGATTTGGCTTCTGCGGTGGGGGCAAACAAGGCAGCCAGAAAGGCAAGTGCCAGCAGCCAGCCCGTATACTGTCGGTGCGAGCGGGGTGAGCGGGACAATCGAATGGAATGGGACTGGGACTGGATCATTAATCTGCCACACTACCGTTACGGGTTGACATTGTTTGGCGTACTGGCGATCCTTCCGGCGCTGGTCAGCGGGAACATGCTGATCCATGAGGTTGGACGGCTACGGCAGGGGAAGAGGGATGCTGGCTGGAAGCCTGTGTTGTTCAATGCAGTAGCCCTGATTGTCAGTGTGGCGTTCATCGCGGGAGCGGTCTGGCAGTGGCTCTAGGCCTTGCGTAAAACTGTGAAGGCGCCTTGGCGCGATTCAGTCTGCTGATCGATTTCCTCTTCGATCCGTTCGGAGTAGTGGTAGATCGGAACGCTGCGATGAAGGCGTTGCGCGACCACATCTGAATAAAATTCCGGTTCACCAAACTCTGAGCCGAATTCCGGGTTCGATCCAGTACATTCGGGTGCCAGGATGAGCGTGCCGCCTGCAGAAAGTTGGCGTGAGGCCAAGTCTAGGTCCAAGGTGCCCGGGTCGGTGACGCACAGCACATCGCAGGAGTTTTCGGTATCGGCCGGGTCGGGGCATTCCAGAGGGCCGTGCTCCTTGGTGGAACAGGCTTGATCCAGGGCTTGCAGAGTGTCGGGAGATTCCATGGAGCCGAGGACAAAGGCCCGAGTAACGCGAGTATAAGGACTGTAGAGGCATTCGAGCGCAAGAAGGCCTGCATCCGCGCCGGTTGCCGCCAGGCGCACCGAACGGCGTGGGCCATATTGGTTGCGGATGATTTGCTCGATCACGGCGTGATGGCGGCCGAGACGCCAGAAGCGTCGAATTTCAGACTCCCAGAACCCTCGGACTATTTCGGCTCTTCCTTCGAGCCCCAAGGCCATTGCGCATCGTGGAGACTGTTCAAAGAGCCACCGGGCCGTGCTCGGAATGACAGGAGGCCAGCGTCGGCCGACTCGCATTGACATGACGCCGTCGTTTTCCGCCCAGATATTGCTGATGCCGATATACCGTGAGCGACTGCGGAAGATATTTTCCAGAGAACTGCGACACCACAGGCCCTGGTCGCGCGCCTGGACTTCCGGGTAGACCGGGAGGATGACGGCGCCGTCAGGTTTTATCAGGCCCAGCAGGTGGCGCAGGAACGCTGCGCCCCAATTGTTGGAGAACAAAGGGAAACTGATTCCGATGAAGATCCGGTCCAGCGAGAACGGAGCGAACGGATAAAACACGTTGCCGGTCTCACCCTTGTCGGGGTTCCCTGTGAAATTGGGAGAATCCGTGGTGAAACTCCGGATGTCGTCCGACGGGCGGATCTGGTTGTGCTTGTCGCGCTGTTCGCTGAAATAGTACTCCAGGTCTTCCTCGATGTCGGAGGACGAGCGGTGCAGGGCAATGTCCATGGGTTAGGGAGTTTAGAGTACCAGTGTGTCGGGGCGTTCGTAGTTGTTCTGGATGTAGTCGTTCAGGTCGCTCACCCAGTTGGGATCTGGTGTCTCCGGTTGCAGTTTACCGATGTTGTTACGGGCACGGGATAGTTCGGACTGAGGATCTTCCAGAAGTTCATCGCACTGAGTCAGGATGGTAGTGGCCTCGCGGCGGTAGATTTCCTCGAACACGGAGGCGATCACGCGATGGATGAGGATCGTCCGGGTGACTTTGAAATAGGCGCAGACACGTTCGGTCAGGCCGATCAAAGCACCGTTCACGCGGGGGTCCTGCTGCATCGAGACTGGAACATTTCCGAGGTCATCCTGAACGGGAGTGAGGCAGGGCAGGAGCAAGGCAAGGGCTTTCTGGCGGGCCTTGAGGGTGCGGGGCTTGAGGAACTCCATGGGGATGTGGTGGCTGGATGGCGCATTTTAGCAAGGATAAAGGAGTGACTTTTGGAGGCTTCGGGGTATTTGGCGATGTGGAGCTCGCGGTTTCCGGGACGCAGATTTCGAGCCGCAAGCCCCACGCGGCTGGCAACCGAGGGGGTTACAAATATCCAGCTTTCTGGCGGAATTCGTGAGATTGTTCGAGTCTCCGTGTAGGCAACATGAGAAAATCAGGAAAATACTTTTATTTCAAATATTTGCAGTCGTTAACTTTGATTTAGCCGATATTTTCTATAAAACACTTATCTTTCAACTAATTATAAATTTACAACCTTGTTTGTGCGGAATTTCCAATTCCTATGATGCCTGGAGACCGTTGACCGAGTAGCCCAAACTGGCATAGCCCTTCACCCGCTTACCACTCATGCGGGCCAGCATAGGTACGGCATCATCGACATAATCGTAAATGACGACCTCGCGTTTGCCCGGATGGATTCGGTGCAGGCGGCCGGCATATTGGGCGAGGGTTCCACGCCAGGAAACCGGCATGGTCAGGAACAGTGCATCCAGCCGGGCGTCATCAAAGCCCTCGCCGATGTAGCGGCCCGTGGCAATCAGCAGTCGCTCTTCCCGGTCTCCGACGTCTTCCAGTTTCCGCATCGCAATCCGCCTTGCCTTCACTCCCATGCCGCCATGCAGGACGATGACATTGCGGGCGAAGGGCGCAAGCCTTTCGGCCAGATGAAGCGCATGATCCCGCCGTTCGGTCAGGACCAGGGGCGAGCGTTTGGCCTCAAGGGCCGACAGTACGTCGTTGAAGATCATGTCGTTTCGTTGCTCGCTTCGGGTCAGGGCGGCGTAGATCTGTTGGATGGACGGCTGTTCGTCGGCCATTTCCAGAGGAGGGGCGAATCCGGTGTGCCGGATATCCACCCGATGGGCAAATGGCAGCCGGGAGGCTTGTTCCCGAGCGTCCGCGCGATAACGTACCGGGCCGCACTGCATGAAGATGATGGGATGATGACCATCCTTTCGCGTGACCGTGGCGGACAGCCCGAGAACATAACGGGCCCTGCAACGACGCGCGACTGCCTCGAAGCTCACAGCCGCCAAGTGATGGCATTCGTCGACGATCAGTTGACCGTAATCCGAGACGAGATCATCGACTTCGCCTTTTCGGACGAGACTCTGGATGATTGCAACATCGACGAAGCCGCCGGGCTTTCGGGTGCCGCCGCCGATGGTTCCAACCTCGCCGCTGGAGATGTTTAGAAAAGTCTGGAGTCGCGCGACCCACTGATCGAGAAGTTGGCGGCGGTGGACGAGAATCAGGGTATTCGTTTTTCGGGCGGCGATGACGGAGGCGGCGACGACGGTTTTTCCGAAAGCGGTGGTTGCCGCCAGGACTCCGGTGTCGTGTGGCAACAGGGAGTCTTTTGCCGTCTGCTGTTGCGGCGTCAGTTCACCGAGGAAAGATGCCTGAACAGGATGGCCGGGATTGCGCTTGTCGCTGAGCGCAACCCGGATGCCCAGCGAAGACAATAGAGATTCGGCCTGGTCGAGGCAGCCGCGAGGAAGGGCAATATGCCGCGAGTGCAGTTCGGCGCATCCGATGATCCGGGGAATCCCGAATGTGGATAGCCGCAGGGCCTGTGCCTTGTAGAATTCCGGGTTTTGGAACGCGGCCAGATGAAGAAGCCGGTTCGCCAGGGTCGGGGGGAGACCGTTCCGAGCAATGTACATCTGGTCCCCCAGCACCATGTCGATCGTTTCCGGCAGAGGGCCGGTTATGGGGAGGCCGGGCTTTTTTCGGGATGGCGGAATCAGCCAAGGCTCTTCGTCCTCCTCCTCGTCCACGGGCAGGCGTACACCGGGGAGGAACCCTGGTGATTGGGTCTCATCCAGGCAGGCGGCTATTTCCTGCAAGGTCAGGCGTCGTATCGAAGATAGGTATTCCCATTGATCCGCGTAGGGTTGGCATTTCTCATCCACGAACAGGCTGTGGCCTGCCCGTCTGGGTCGATTCTGCAGGGGGAGGGCGATCAGGTTTCCAAATCCACCATTCGGTAGGGTGTCCTGGCTGGGGAAGAGGCGGTCGTAGGAGGCGAATCCGACCTCCGGCCTGCGCTCCATGGTTTCGGCTAGGATCCGTGTGCCGAAGCGTCGCGCTGTGGCGGCCGGGATGGGCTCCGCGAAGAAGATCCAGACATGACCGCCGCTTCCGGAACGGGAGCGCTCAAGGGAAGCGGGGACATTCCGAATTTGACAGGTTTCGAGAAAGGCGGAGGCATCGCGGTGCCATGCACCTCCGTCGAAGTCGGCAGCCAGAAACCAGCAGGTTTCGTCGGGCAGCATGGGGTAGACGCCTACCGTGAAATCCCGGTCTTTTTCGTCGCTTCCGCGCAGGTGCTGCTCGATGATCGAGTCGGCCACCGGAATGAAGGCGCTGTTGGGGCATTCCCCGCATTTGATGGCCGGCTTGCGGCAAAGCCCGGCTTTCCATTCGTTGGCGCAAACTGGCGAATAGCCTGATTTTCCGCTTTTCGAGTTGATCCAGCGCTTGGGGAAGACATCCTCCCGTCCCCGGAACAGGGAGCGGAACAGGGCGATTTTTTCTGCCGAGGAAGATGCACGGGTAATTCGTCTGCCGGGAGCGGCAGAGCGATGCCTGAGTGATGGCCGACGGGTCAGGTCGGCAAGCTGTGCTTCCAGTTCGCGCTGCTCGGCAGAGAGTTCGGCAAGGCGTTTCCTGATGGCCGGAACGTCGTCCTGATCTGACGGATGGTCGGATGATAGAGGGGGCGTTTTGTCGCTCATCTCGAAAGTACGGTCCGAAAAACCAAGCGATGCGGTTTGGTTCAGTTTACAGTGCTCGGGCTTAGCGTCACAGTGTGGAGACGAGAGCGGGAGGGGCCTTCTGTGGTTCCGGACCGTTGAAATTCCCATGCCGTCCATGGCTCGGAATTCTGTAGATTTGCTTGATGGCTATTTGATTAAATCGGGCAATCGTCAGCATCCAGTCACTCTCGGAGCGGGATGCTCTGTTGCCAATGATATGATGCAAGCATGATTGAAATTGCTCTATATAAGGCTTTGGTAGAAGCAGGTGCTTCGGAAGAAGCCGCGCGCGAAAGCCGTGCATGATTTACCGCGCCTGGTGAGAATGCCACAAAAGCGGACATTGCCGCAGTGGGGACTCGGCTTACCCGCTGGGTTGTCATTACTGGCGGCATCTATACCGCCATTCTGTTCAGTCTGCTGAAATTGCTGTAATCGGGACCCTCGGGGACGACCGGGCAGTCATGTTGAAGAAACACATGGGATGTGTGACATGGCCGAGGCATCTGGGCCGACCGAGGATCGCCTTGCCGCCTCGCGAGAGAGACGGGCAAGTCTCGTCATTTCGGAAAAGGCCGGTTCTCCGAGAATCAGAATCTGGTCGGTGGGACTCCGATGGATTAGATGGTAATCCCAATGCAGAGGATGAGCGGCGATGAGCGAATATAAGTATTATGCATTTCTGGCCATTGATCGACCGATTGATGCGGCGGCCATGAAAAAACTTCGGGCGGTTTCGTCCCGGGCGCAAATCACTCCCGTGAGTTTCGTCAATCATTACGAATGGGGGGATTTTCACGGAAACATCGGCAAGATGATGGAACATTGGTTCGACCTGCATCTTTATTTTGCAAATTGGGGAAGCCGGCGGTTGATGATGAAATTTCCGCGGCAGTTGGTCGACACGGCTCCACTGGATGGCCTCAAGATTGCGACCGATGCGGTCAAAGTCCGAGAGCGTGGCGAAGCCCTGATCGTCGATGTCTGTCTGGACGAGATGTCCGACGATGATGATGATGACTATTTAGACAAGGTTTCCAACTGGCTTGGCGAATTGGCGCCGCTGCGAGAGGATGTGCTGTCAGGTGATTCGAGGGCTTTCTATCTGCTCTGGCTCTTGGCGGTGGGAGAGGGGGGTCTGCGAGACGATGCGGTTGAGCCCCTGCCGGGGGTCGGCCCGATCACGAAGCCGCTCAATGCTTTCGCGGATTTCCTGAATCTTGACCCGGGGCTTGTCCGTGCGGCCGCTGAAACGGGGTCGGGCGGAAGCTATGAATTGTCTGCCAGTCGGATTCGGCAGTTCGTCTCGGCTCTTCCCAAGACGAAGAAGGAAGAATGCTTGTGTTCCCTAATTGAAGGGAAGCCTCATGCCTTGGCGGGGGTCCAGGCGAAAATCCGGGAAGCTGCCGCCCTGAAGGCAGGGAAGGCTCGGGATACAAGACGAACCGCCGGGGAGTTGCGTGCCCGTGCCGAGGAGATCGGGGAAAGATGAGGGATTGAAGCGAGTGAACAATCGTGGATGGGAGGGCGCAGCGGACACTGGAATACCCGTTCGCGCGTTATGTGGGCAGCTGTCGTGTCCCGGAAATAAGTGAACAAGGCGTTCGATTTCGGCGATGGCGACCCAGACGAACGAGCTCGCTCATTGTGCTGCTCCATAAATGCGCTGATTGCCGACGGGACCGAGAATGCGCGTTTTTCACCGGCATCCGTCAAGCCCCCCAGTTCATCCTCTCTATGAGCGATTTTCTATGAAGGGTTCTATCCGGGCAATAAGACTGGGCAGATCGTTTTCGACAACGCTCCACAAAACATCCAAATCGACTGCATCATATCCGTGGACTAGGCGATTGCGCATGCCGACGATTTTCTCCCATACGATTTCCGGATGATCATCCTGGAATTTCTTTGGAACCCGGTACGCGGCCTCTCCAATTCTCTCCACCAATTTTCTCAGGGCTAGCACCAATACCCTGTTGGCATCCAAATCCTCACGTGAGCAGCTTCCAATTAACGCAACAGCCTCCCGGGCATGGTCGCGCATATCAATGATTGGTCCGATCGGGTCACGGCGTGCCATAAATGGTTTCCGACTGCTCCATCACATTCTGCCGGATACGAGAACTCAAAAAACCGGGAGTATTCAGATCAACCTTTCGCCCGACCAATGCCGACAGTTCATCCTGAATGTCTATAAATCCAAGACCGGGTACCTTGCCTGGGGCGAACTCCACCAAGATATCCACGTCACTGTTTGGCGTGAAATCACTTCGCAAGACTGAACCAAAGAGAGCGAGGTGCCGGATATGGTACCGGCGACAAAGCGCGATGATCTCATCTGGTGGAATTGGGATTTGTGCGACCATGTGATTTAGTGTCGGCATTGCGAGGCTGCGATCAGGAATTATATGCCCCGACCTTCGGACTACCACACACACACAGATGTCGTTGGTTAATTGAATTCTGGGTCGGTCGAGATTGCGGCAAGCGAACTGGTCCTGATGGTCAATTCGGAGGAGCGCCCGAGCGGGGCCGAGACCTTCAGGCCGCCCGCCTGGGCAAGCAGGCAGAAAGCCCCCGGATAGTTGATGCGGATCGGGAAACGGTGTCGGAGGCAGACCCCCTCGGCCTTCCCAAGGGGCGGGCGCATCGTGCGAAAAACTGGCGGCTCTATGTCAATGCGGAAATTGAGGTGGACCTGTGATTCCCCACGACCCTATCACCGCATGGAGGTCCCGGGGGCCTTGGATTCAGGATTTTCAAGTCGAGCAGGATTTGGCGCTGAGCAGGGCGTTGGTGGAAATATTCTCTGAGCCCGTATTGGCCGAGGGTCTGGTATTCCGTGGCAGTCCCGCGCTTCATAAGTTTCACCTGAAGATCGTTGGGTAGGTCGACGACCCGTCAGCAGTTATTGGAGTTTCCCGTAATTCCAGACGGTTGAAGCTCCCAGCCGTCCATGGCCCGGCATTCTGGAAATTTGTTTGATAGAAACCCCTTTACTTCTAATAAGAAGAAGGAATATCCTATATTATGTTGATTAACAATAGATTTATAAAAAATAGTTTGCTTGATGGTTGTTTGATGGAAATCCTGCAGGAAGCCCTCGTCGCGGTCTCAGGCATGTATTCGCAACCGCGAACCGAGTTTCCCGGACAAGGCGGGCTGAAGAAGGCCTCCCGCTCGCGCATGGGTGATAAGGCCAGAAAGGGATTTGATGCTATCATATTGCTATCGTTTATGCTCTTTTACGAGAGAAACACATGAGCAAATATGGTTCGCTGGGAGAATATCTATCTCAGCAACAGGCTGATTTCTGCATGCTGACTTTTTCCCAGGTTGAGGAAATCATTGGTGCGTCTCTACCCGCGAGCGCCAAACGCAGGTCTTGGTGGGCAAATGACGAAAGTCATGTGCAGGCCCGTAGTTGGATGCGCTCCGGGTGGCGGGTTCGGCGGCCCCGTCTCGAAAAAGGGATCGTCCACTTCGTTCGTGTCGGCGAGCGAGAGGGATCTTCCGCTGAGCACTCTTCCGGAAAAGGCTCCTCGCAGGTCATCGTCCGCGGCCTGGACGCCGAGATTGTGGTTCAGCTGAAACGGAAGGCAAAGCGGAAGGGGTGTTCCCTGGAGCAGGAACTCAGAAACATTCTGCGCCGCGCGGCGGTCCAGGACCGGGGAGACTTGCTTGCCGAGGCGGACCGGATTCGAGCCATGAGTCCGGGCATTCAGCAGGACAGCGTGCAACTCCTGCGCGAAGACCGCGACAGTCGATGAACCGGGTCATCGACGCGAGTGTCGCGTGCGGGTGGTTTTTTGAGGAAAGCCTGTCGGATGCGGCCCGAAAGGTGGCGGAATCGGATACCGTTTTTTTCGCTCCAGACATGATCCTTGCAGAGTGTGCGAATGTGGCTTGGAAAAAAGTGCGGCGCAAAGACATTCAGGAGCAACAGGCGGTCGCCTTTCTTCAAGCCTTGCCCCGATGGTTCGAGTCGCTGGTTTCCTCTGCACAGTTGCATGAAACAGCTTTTGAGATGGCGTGCGTTCTGGACCATTCGGTCTATGATTGCCTGTACCTTGCGCTCGCCGAAGACCAGAAGACGCGGCTGATTACCGCAGACATCGATTTTGCCGATCAGGTTCGAAATTCACCCTGGAAAGACCGAATCGAAGTCCTGCACGGAAGTTGAGGGTGTGGCGAATGGCAAGCGCACCGTGATTGCCACGGTCTCCTGTCTTTGAAAATCTTTTTGATCCCCCGGGCATCATTGACGAAGAAGTGATGTGCATCGGTGTCGTGTCCCAGAAGTCAAAGGGGCTTCCGGATTTGGTGTGACTGTCTCAGGTGATGCCAAGCGGAAAATTTTATAATCGACTATCCTGCTAAAGTATGTTTTTTACCTGCAAATATCATCTAATAATGATACTATATGCATGTGGAAAAGTTATCTCCTAAACTCAGGGCTGCGGAAGTCATAGACGAATTCGCGGCGAGCGGCCGATACCATTTCACGGCAGAGCAAATGCGCTCGATGACTGGCGGTTCATCTGCCGCAGCGCGGACCGCGCTCACCCGGCTGGCAAAAAAGGGGATGATCGCAAGCCCTGCGCGAGGCTTCTACGTCATCGTGCCGCCTGAATACCGGCGTTTGGGGTGTTTGCCGGCAGACCAGTTCATTCCGGCTCTCATGGAAAAATCGGGACGGATCTACTACGCGGCTCTCTTGTCTGCCGCCGAATATCATGGTGCGGCACATCATCGGCCCCAAGTATTCCAGGTTGCGCTCGCCAAGAATCGTCGCCCAATTTCCTGCGGAACTGTAAGGGTTTCTTTTGTCGCCCGAAAGAATATTTCCGAGGTGCCGGTCCGGGAGATCAATACGCCACGGGGGTCGATCCAAGTCTCAAGCATTGAGGCGACGGCGCTTGATTTGGTCGGCTACGCGCATCGCGTTGGAGGGCTGGACCATGTGGCCACGATTTTCTGCGAACTTGCCGGTGACATTTCGCCGGAGCTTCTCGTTGCCGCAGCGCGGACCGCTCCCATTACCTGGGCACAACGATTGGGTCACTTGTTGGAAGTGGTTGGTGCGGTGGACAAGGCATTGCCCCTTAAGGACTATATCAGGCAGCGCGCACAAGGAACCGTACTGCTGGTTCCCGGGCTTCCCAAGGGGCGGGCGCGTCGCGCGAAAGACTGGCGGCTCTATGTCAATGCGGAAATTGAGGTGGACTTGTGATTCCCCACGACCATATCACCGCATGGAGGTCCCAAGCGCCTTGGATTCAGGATTTTCAAGTCGAGCAGGACTTGGTGCTGAGCAGAGCGTTGGTGGAAATATTCTCTGAGCCCGCATTGGCCGATGGTCTGGCATTCCGTGGCGGCACCGCACTTCATAAGCTTCACCTGAAGTCGGCCGTCCGCTACTCTGAAGATATTGACCTCGTGCAAATAAATGCCGGCCCTGCCGGCCCCATCATGAATACATTGCGCAACGTCCTCGACCCGTGGCTTGGCCAGCCTCAATGGAGACAGACGAGAGGCCGTGTTTCCCTCATTTATCGTTTTGAGTCAGAGAACACGCCGTCCATGCGCATGAGACTGAAGGTCGAGATCAATTCCCGCGAGCACTTCTCCATTTTGGGGTTTGAAAAAATCCTCTTCTCTGTGGATTCGCCTTGGTTCAGGGGGGCTTCGGATATCGTCACGTATCCATTGGACGAGATTCTCGCCACGAAGTTGAGGGCTCTCTACCAGCGGAAGAAAGGGAGGGACCTGTTTGATTTAGTGAGCGCATTGGAGAGCGGGAGGGTGGATGCCAGCCGCGTGGTCACGGCTTTCACGGCGTACATGGAGAGGAACGGCAGCCCTGTCACTCGCGCTCAGTTTGAACGGAATCTCTCGATCAAGCTGCGTGACCCTCGTTTCCGCGCTGATATCGAACCCCTGCTTTCTCAAGGTTGCCGCTGGAACGTAGACGAAGCGAGCCGGGATGTTTCGGGGCAATTCATCGCGCTGCTGCCTGGCGCACCGTGGAAAGGAGAACCATGAGAGGAGGCATTGCTAGTGAGAGCCTGAAGGAGAAGGAGAAGCGATCTAATATGCGGCAGTGTGGATAATACTGGCGCGATGAAAAATCAGGCACAATCCAAGCTGGCGTGGGTCGATCATGATTCTGCCGCGCGAGAACGAAGCCTCCAGATAATCGGTCTCTTTGGGGAGCGTGACAGTCGCGACGAACTGGGACTGGGAGCGATTCGGGATTCGTTCTCCGACAGGCTGTTTCCGGGGACCAGTACGATCCAAACCCGATTGCGCTACATGCTGATAATCCCGTGGATCTTCAAGAAACTTGAAATGCAGAGGATTCCATCCAGCGAAATTGAGGCGCGGGCGAGACGTTTTGAGTTGCAGTTAATCAAGCCATTGACTGAATCCGACGATTCGCTAGGAACATTTGGTGCGGGAGCAGGACAGGGACTCAAGCGTCTTCCAAGCGACGTTTACTGGGCGGGTCTTGGAGACTGGGGCATTCGCCGGTTCGGTGGCTCGATTAATGACTACTTTGGCTCTCTGGATCAAATATATGCAGTCCGCAAGCAGACTCATGTTCATGGAGATGATGCAATCGAGGAGTCCGATGTTCTGACATGGCATCCACATCTCCCTGACCCACCTGAAAATTTCCCATGGGAATTGAGTTTTGCGCTAACCCGGCAAGAGGCTGAATTTCTTTGTGATGCCATCGTGACGGCTGCCGGCGAAAGTTTGCTCGGTTGGTTGGTTCGCGAAAAACGACGAGCCCGTGCCGACCGACCTTGGGAGCATCCTGATCTGGCACGTTTCCCGGAATCTATCAGAGAGTTGCTTCAACATGCACAACTGTTTTCCGAGGTTATGCGAGGAGCGGCAATTCTGTACAACTTGATGCTTGCGGAAATAGATAGTCGCGAGGATATTGTCGATGAACACCGGGTAGGAATTTCTGACTGGGCAAGTGAGCTCGACGGAAGGGTGATTTCCGAGTGGTCGCTTCCAGATCTATGGAGAGTCGTTAGAAATCCTCGCCATGCAATCAAACCAGGGGCATGTCGCTTTGTCGAGAAATGGGTGCAGTATGTGGGAGAGGACCCACATGGAGTGGTTGACAATAAAGAAGCGCGACGTCTTGTGCAGATGCGTGAGCAGGCTCTCAAGAAGAACCGATCCAGATTTGTCAACGCGCGTGCGAGAGAACAGTGGAGCGGCTATGCCGGAATTCGTCCGATGACTTTCCGCTGGCCGATAGCGCAAACATGTCTTGAGGATCTGGCTCACGGCTTTAGAAGAGGTTGATCCATGTTGCACCCCAGCGACCGGAACCTATACACCGACGCGCTCACGCCGCCGCGGGGCTATGTTTTTGACCAGGCAATAGGCACGACGTATACGCTGGACCCCACAACGTTGCTGACGATACCTGTGTACCTTGGGTTGACGATGCGAAGAAAGGGCGGAGAGGCTGATCCTGTCGACCTTCTTGGAGCACTTCACCGTGTGGCCGATCGAATCACGGTCTATGCACAGTATGGGCGCATACAGGTTCCAGATGGAGAACAAATACTGTTCAGCCTGCTTGAACCAATGATTGTGGAAGCAGCATCGCCGGGCGGTGGAGCCTTTCACCCTAAGGTCTGGGTGCTGCGCTTCAAGGATTCGGAAGGAGGCGGCCCGATTTTTCGCCTGCTAGTGCTGTCCAGGAATCTTACTGCTGACCGCTCTTGGGACTTGTGTTTGCAGCTCGAAGGGCAATTAACAAAGAAGGCGCAAGCGGCAAATCAGCCACTTTACGAATTTGTCCGCAGTCTCCCTTCGCTTGCGATCAATACCGTCGCCGCCAGAAAGCGTAAGCAGGCGAAAGAATTTTCCGCTGAGATTGCATGTGTCAAATGGGAATTGCCTGAGGGTTTCGATGAAGTGAGATTCCATGTGATACAAGGCAAGTCGTGGTTGCCGATGAAATCAGATCGTCTGGCAGTCGTTTCGCCGTTCGTCACTATTCCGGCTCTCAAGGCGCTTGCCGGGACGACCAAGAAAGCGGAAGCCCTCGTTTCGCGCCCGGAGGAACTCGACGGGCTTGAACGCGACCTGGGTGAAATGTTCGAACGGGTCGAGATTCTCAATGATGCGGTGGAATCCGATGATGGCGAGGACATGTCTGGGCACGACATGTATGGACTACATGCCAAGGCCATCGTGACTGAGAAGGGGGACAAGGTCCGAGTCTATGTTGGATCGGCGAATGCGACCACTTCGGCACTTGTCGGCGGGCATAACGTCGAGTTTTTCGCCGAACTCGCTGGAAGCCGGACAGGGGGAATTGATGCATTGCTTGGTGAGGATGGAATTGGTGAATACATCGTGCCTTGGACTTCGGACGGGAAATCTGAAGTTGATCCGAAAAAGGAGGAAGGGGAAAAGATACGTGATCGCGTTCGTGAAGCTTTGACGGCAGCCAAATTCCGGGTGGGGTGTGTCGAAGACACCCGTAGCGGGAAATGGCAACTTAATCTCAGTGGGAATACGGCGATAGACCTTCAAGGCGTAAAGGCGCTTCGCGCTTGGCCGATTACGGTACGAGACACACATGCTGTCAACATGCTCGGGTCCATGAGTCGAGGGATCGTAAATCTTGGGGCTTATTCCCTTCAGTCGGTTACTGGGCTCATCGCGTTTGAAGTCGTATCCGACCCGGACGGCATGGAGACACGTTTCACATTGAATCTGCCGCTAGATGATCCGCCTGAAGGCCGACATGCTGCGATTCTGCGTGCGGCCCTCAAGAACCGTGAAGGGTTTTTACGTTATCTCCTTCTGCTGCTTGGTGAATTCGATGGAGGTTTGGGGCAGAACATTGACGGGATAGGATCGGGAGCTGGCGGGCAATGGTCGGACAAGGGCGAGGATGTCTTGCCTCTGCTTGAGGAGATGACTCGCGCTTTCAGCCGCGACCCCACCAGACTGCATGAGATCCGTGGTGCCGTGGAACGACTGGAATCAGAGACAGACTCCGACAACTTCATTCCTGAGGAATTCCGCGCACTCTGGGCAACGTTCGACAAAGCGCTGGGCAGGGGCTAGAAGTGGAACGAAATCGGTTTGATCCCAAGCCTGTGCTCGAAGGCCTGAAGGATTTCCAGCTCCGTACCGTCAACCATGCCTTCAAACAGCTGTATTCGAACGGTGCCTCAAGACGACGCTTTCTTGTTGCCGATGAAGTGGGGCTTGGCAAAACGATGGTTGCGCGGGGTGTCATCGCGCGCATGCTCGAACACCTGCATGACAAGGAGGATCGGATCAACGTCGTCTACGTATGTTCGAATGCCGCCATTGCGGAACAGAACGTACGCCGCCTCAATGTTCGGAAAGAGGAGGCTTTTGCGGTTGCCACTCGCCTAACGCTGCTGCCGACCCAGGTCCACGACCTGTCGAAGCGGCACGTCAACTTTGTCAGCTTCACGCCGGGGACTTCTTTCGACCTGAAATCCCGGTGCGGGAGGATGGACGAGCGGATCGTCATCTTCAAGATGTTGGAGAAAGCGGGATTGGGGCAAAACACTCGCGGGTTGCTGAATTTGCTGCAAGGCGAGGTTGGGCGTGAAAACTGGGAATGGTATGTCGAGCATTGGGACAAGCGGCTGAACCGGGAAATCCGCAAGCAATTCATCGGCGCGATCCGTAAGGATCGGGATCTTCGGAATGACCTCAAACGACTTTCCGAGCGTTTTTCAGACCGGCGGCGATTGAGGAACGTTCCCTGGGAACTCAAGGATGCCTGCTTCGACCTAATTGCGCGTCTTCGGCATACGCTTGCGCGAGTGTGTATCGTTGCCCTGAAGCCGGACTTGGTCATTTTGGACGAATTCCAGCGTTTCCGGGAATTGTTGGGCGAGGAGAGCGAAGCAGCCAGGCTTGCTCAAAAGCTTTTTGGCTATGAGGACGTCAGGGTGTTGCTGCTGTCGGCGACGCCCTACAAGATGCTTTCCCTCGATCATGAGCAAGAGGACGATCATTACCCTGATTTCCTGAAGACTCTTGAATTCCTGTATAACGACTCGAACGCAGTCAAGGCAATAGAGCAGGGTATCGCCCGCTACCGAAAGGCGCTTTACGCTGTTGGTGAAGAGGGGGCTGATCCGGTCATTGCCGCCCGGGGCAGCCTTGAGCGCGGCTTACGCCGAGTGATGTGCCGAACCGAACGAGTTGCCGTGACTTGTACTCGCGATGCAATGCTTGCGGAGCCACCTCGTCCTGCGACAGTTGCGGCCTCAGATTTGCGTCAGGCTCGGCTCGTCGATTCGTTAGCCCAGGCTGTGTCCGCCCCAGACTCTCTGGAATATTGGAAATCCAGTCCCTATGCACTCAGTTTTCTTCGACACTACAAACTACGAGAAAACTTGGTGGAGAAGGCGAAACGGCCTCCGCCCGCAGTACTGGATTCATTCAAGCGAGATGCCAGTAGCCTGCTGGGACGGGAGAGACTCGACAATTACGAGGAGCTCGACCCGTCGAATAGTCGCATGCGGAGCCTTTTTTCAGACACCCTGGATCGGGGCCTATGGAAACTGCTGTGGATGCCGCCCTCAATGCCGTATTCAGAGCCAGCGGGGTCTTTTCGAAATATTGGGAGCGTGACCAAATCGCTGGTGTTTTCATCGTGGTCGCTTGTTCCAGATGCTATTGCTACTGTCTGTTCCTATGAGGCAGAGCGGCGGATGATCGCGAAGTTGGGCCGGAGAAGACAGTTGGAGCGCGAGAAACTCCATGAAGATATCAAGCCGCTTCTTCAATTCGCCCGAGAGACCGAAGGACGCCTGACGGGAATGAATGCACTCGCACGCCTGTATCCTTCTCCCTCTCTCGCGACGCTCGTAGATCCTTTGGCTTTGACCCTCGAACACGGGAATGGAGCGCCATTACCTCGCAGTCGCCTCCTGAATCTTGCGGAGGAAAAGCTTCGCCCGGAAGTGCGGCGCATTGCTGCAGGTTATCCGCGTACCGGCCGCAAGGACGAAAGATGGTATTGGGCGCTGCCGATTCTGCTGGATGCGGAAATGTGTGAAGGGGCGGTGGGTTGGTGCCGCGATAGAGAGGAGGGCGGCTGGATAGCAACGGCCGCGGAGGATGAATCCGGTATGCATTTCCCCGAGCATGTTGAATATTTTGTAGAAGCCGCAGAAAACCGTTTGGATCCGCCGCTAGGGAGGGTTCCCTCTGACCTCGTCCGGGTAGCCGCTGAACTTGCTCTAGGCGGCCCTGGGGTTTGTGTATTGCGTGCGTTGCGGCGTGTGGTGCCGCCGGAATTCCCTCTTGCTGACCTTGCCATACTTTCTGCTGCAGCGCACGGGGCATCGGGATTCAGGACGCTGTTTAACATGCCTGAGTCGATTGGTTTGTTACGTGGGAAGGATTCGAAAACGCCTTACTGGAGACGCGCTCTCCAATACAGTATTGACGGGAATCTCCAGGCACTGCTTGACGAGCAGGTACATGTCCTCCAGGAAGCCCTTGGATTAATTTCTGTCAGCCCGGCCCAACGGGTAAAAGAAACAGCAGGCGCTCTCGCTAGGTCACTCTCCATCCGGACTGCCCAAGTACGGGTGGATGAATACCAAGTAAACGAAGATCAAGGGCAGGTCGTGCACCGCGATTTCAATGTACGTTCACGTTTCGCTTTGCGGTTTGGTGAACTGAAAGACGATAAAGATCAGACTCTTGCTCGTGCTGACGTCGTCAGGACTGCATTCAATTCCCCGTTCCGGCCGTTTATTCTCGCCTCAACGTCTGTTGGGCAGGAAGGGTTGGATTTCCATACATGGTGTCACGCGGTGATGCACTGGAATCTGCCTTCAAATCCTGTTGACCTGGAGCAGCGCGAAGGGCGCGTACACCGTTTTAAGGGGCATGCGGTGCGGAAGAATCTGGCTGAGGCGTATGGCCTGCAAGCGTTATCCCGGCTTGCTGAAATTCCATCCGACCCCTGGAAGGTGATGTTCGATTTGGCGGTGAGAGATCGCTCGAATGGGACTTCTGACTTGGTGCCATACTGGATCTTCGAGGAAGGTGGAACGCGCGTAGAACGAAGAGTGCCGCTTATGTCCTATAGCCGGGAAGTTGGACAGTTGGCTCGGCTGAAGCGAGGGCTGGCGCTGTATCGGCTGGTTTTTGGGCAACCGCGACAGGAGGATCTTTTGGGATTCCTGCACGACAAGTTGCCGGAGGAGGATATTGAGAGGGTTGTGGAGGAATGGAAGATTGATTTGAAGCCCTGATATGTACTGATATTATTCAGAATTTCGTTGGGCGATTGCCTCGGCCGTCTCGTCAAGACCGGGAAAGAGGACTTCGCGCGTTACGTTCAAGAGTCGTAAGTCACTTTTATATGAAGGCCGTCTGTAACGCAAGTCACTCTCCGGACAGTTCTGGGGCGGCCAGATTGCAGTTTTATATTCGACCTGTTGATGCGGGTCCCGCCGAAGCATCGCCCGCTGGCCCTGATGGAATCTGCCGACCCGATCCTCATTTCTAACTCGAGCTGTTCCGCTCAAAGAGACTGTCAGGTTTACGGGTCGTCAGGTCTGGTCCTGCTCGCCATCACAATTGGAAATGCCTTGCGCAACCTGTGTCGTGCTTCCTCCGGTGAAATCAGTAAAGAGTGGAAGTCCTTCAGCCGCGCGGCGGCTGACTGACGTAATCTTTCCGGTACTCGCGACCCCGGGCCAGCAAGGCCCAGACGATCCGCGCCTGCCGGTTGGCGACCGCCACCACGGCGACGTTGAACGGCTTGTTCCGCTTGATCTTCTCGATCCAGTCCGGCAGATCCTTGCCATTGACCAGCAACGCCCGGGCCCCGTGGATCAGCAGCGTGCGCAAGTAGCGGTCGCCGCGTTTGCTGATGCCGAGGATGCGGGTCTTCCCGCCGGTGCCACAGTGGCGCGGCACCAGCCCCAGCCAGGCCGCGAACTCCCGCCCGTTGCGGAAGGTCCGCGCGTCTCCCACTGCCGCCACCAGCGCGGTCGCGGTCAACAGGCCGACTCCCGGCACCGCCCGCAGCCGTCGGCAAGCCTCATGGCTCTCGCACCAGGCTTCCAGCTTCCGCTCGATCCGCTCGACCGTCGCATCGTAAAAGCGCACCCGCGCCCATTGCGCAGACAGCTCTTCCTGCCCCATCTCCGGAATCCGGTCCACCAACCGCGTCAGCGCGCCTTCGATCTCCCGGGTCAGTCCGGCCCGGCCCTTCGGCATCACCTCTCCGTATTCCGACAGCAGGCCGCGCAGGCAGTTGATCGTCGCCGTGCGGAACTTCACCTGCTGCTGCCGCATCCGGTGCAGCCCCAGGATCATCTGCTGCTCCTCGTCCTTGATCGCCACCGCTTTCGCCCGCGGATGCTGCACCGCGGTCCAGATCGCCCGGGCGTCCTGCACGTCGCTCTTGTTGCCGATGACGAACGCCCGCACCGACTGCGCCGGCAGCACCATCACCTCGTGGCCCATCCGCCGGAACCGGCGCGCCCACTCCTGTGAACCGCCGCAGGCCTCCAACCCGATCCGGCACGGCGCCCGGTTCGCGAAATGCTCCACGAACTTCTTCCGCGACAATTTCAGATCGACCAGCCCGCCGTCTGGCTCCATCCAGTGCAGCTGAAACACCTGCTTCGCGGTGTCCACCCCGACCACGGTCTTGTTGCTATACTCCATCCTGTGAATCCTCCAGCCTGGTTGTTGGAAACCGATATTGTCCACCTTGGGCACTTTAGATGCCGTACCGGACGTGCTGGAGGGTTCACCCTCCCAGCATCCGGATTCAGGCCAGGCGGCCTTCATACCATTTCTATAGACTTTAAGATTGTCTGGAAGGTGAGGCAATCATGAGGTGCAAGCCGGACGTCTTGCACAAATCCGAAAAACTTGTTGATTTCCTCTATGAGACTGACTCCAGAATGAAATCCTGGAGCACTACCTCTCACCCTCATTCCACACAAAACCCTGAAGCCCCTTATTGGTTTCGAATTGGCATATAAGGAGCAATAGCTTTACTCTAATCGAACCACAATAGGTAAACTTTTGGTACTCTCTACGATAACAAATCCCATCCGGCAAAGATCTCTGCTCAAGCAATCATCTCCTTGCAAGGAGGAAATTACATCGATTGATAAATCCAGAATGTCCAACGGGGCGAGTTGAAATTGGACCCCGTTGGCTATTTCTACTCCTTTAGCCTCAAGTTGAGATAGTAGTTCAGAGGGTGGGCTATCAAAGTAGTGCTGGTGACAGTCTATCTCGTGCATGAGTTTCATTCCGAATAGCCGACATAGAGTACTCGAACCATCCATCATCATTCCACCACCAATTGGTGCTATAGCATTGTCTCCAGCCTGCATTACGTGATTTATACGTTTTCTTCTGAGTGTCTGCTTCTCTTGATCCGTCAGGATGGTTCCACTAACACCGCGTAGTATCTTGGATTCAATCAATTCCGGCCAATTCGATCGTGCAATTTCTAGAAGGTCCTGCTGAACCCATCCGAGGCCTTGGGCTTGAGGGTGCAATCTCACGTCCACGAAATACGCACTTTCTTGGGTGATATGTGCAAATAGCAAATAATCAGATCGCTCAACAAATCCAGATGGGCCAACTTTTCTATTGAGATGCAAGTGGTGCAGGCCATAGTCCCATAGAATCCCATCCATACTTGTCAAAGTTTGTACCTTTTTACTCAAGAAGCGCACAACATTCTCGCCTTCTTCGAGGAGGCGATGAATGTAGAAAGCCGTTCTCCATGCCTCAAGCGCTCTTCTTCTTTTTATTGGGTTCGCTTCGCGTGCGAGTTTTCCTAAAGAGTCGTGTATTTCTCTAGAAAAGTGCACTCGCCGGGGTGTGGCAATAATCCGTCTTTCCATCATTTCATAATAACGAGACGCAAGGGAACTGACGTCCATGCTGTGATCGTGGAGGATGCCTGCTTCTGCCAGTCGTTGCTTAAGGAGATTTGCTAGATCCAATTTGAAGTCAGTCTTAAGGTTTCCCGCTTGCATCATGCGTGGAGCTTTGCATCGTTGACTAGTTTGATTAGTATCCATTGCTGATGCGCGTACTCGAAACTGCGGGCAGTTTACGATCTTTCATTGGTTTCCGCTCTCTGAGATTGAATCAAGAGTTTTATTTCCTTGATATCTTGAGATAGATTTTTGTTGCTAATTCTATCTGGATCAACCGTAATCATTGATTGGTATTCTTCCTCTAAGACATTGACAATAATGCCAATAATCATGTTGAGGAACGCGAAGGCAGTTAAGAAAATAAAAGACAAGTAGTACAACCAACTCCACGAGTGTTTATCCATCGTCGCAGACATGATCTCTGTCCACCCATCGAAGGTCATCACTTTGAACAAAGTCAACATGGCCAGCCCAATGTCTCCCCATGAATGAGGATCGACTGTCTCAAACAGAAGGCTTCCTAAAGTTGCGTAGATGTAGAAAATAATAAACATCATCACCATCACGTACATTAACTTTGGCACCGCAATCAGGAAAGAATCCAGCAAGAGTTTTATTTCAGGCTTGATGCCCGCTATCCTTAGGATCCAAAAAACCCGAGCAAGGCGTGCGACCAATGCCATGTCACTATCTTCGATTGGTACCAGACTGACCGCTACCACAAGGGAATCAAAGACATTCCATACATCCTTGAAAAAAATATGTCTTGGGCGGGTGGCCAGGAGTCGGATAACCAATTCAACGACAAATATGGTAATAATCACCCTTTCGAGGGTCTCGATTAGATTGAGAGTAAATTGAGGAATGTCATAGGTTTTGGCTCCGACTGATACTGCCGCAATCATAATGACAAGGATGACGAAGTTTTCAAAAGCCTTGCTTTTCTGAATCGCTTCTACCCAATTTTGCCAGTCGAGTTTCTGATATGGATTAATCTGTCTTTGGCAGTTTATAGTAACATCCTGCATAGGGTCAGTTTCAGTTTCGGTCGCACCCTGAGCCCAAGCCGCGGGAGGCACATACGACGACGGTCAATCACTCTGATATTCGCGGGTTG
>JAPONY010000052.1 GCA_026713705.1 Gammaproteobacteria bacterium | reverse complement strand
ATCTTTACCCCTCTTGTGCAGTTGGAGAAAGGCACATTGTGGCAGGGGCGCGTCAAATCAGGGACACTTCAATCTTGCTATAATCCTTTGAAATACTTGGCTCTTTGCTCTGTAGGCCGAAAGTTAACCGGACACTAGTGAGATCATTTCAATAGTATGCGCTATCAAAGCGCATCTCGAATCAGAGTCAAAAAGTGAGGGTGAAAATGTTACACAAAGAAACATGCCTAAAGTTGCTTGCTGCCGAATCCGAGGCCACTGTTAGCGAGATCATTGCCGCCAACAATAATTTGTCAAACCCTGACAACTGGGAACCATTGGATGGTCGTGAAACGAATTTCAACGTGACATCGAATCAGGCCTCCGATGGCGGGAAAGCTTTAACCGAACTTATGACCAATATGGTCGATGCAGTGTTGGTGAAACACGCCCACTTGAAAGGCGTCGACCCGAAAGGAGAAAATGCACCACATACGATGTATGAGGCCGTGGACCAATTGATCAAAAATTTGCATGGTGGGAGACTTGTCAATCTAGATAACAACGATTCTTGGCTCAGAGATTTTTCCCAGAAAAATTTAGTGGTTGGGATCACAGGCGCGAAAACTAAAAAGCAAGGATTACCTTGCTACACATTTGTGGACAACGGAGAAGGGCAAAAACCTGAAGATTTCAAGTCAACGTTTCTGTCTCTAAGTGCTGGAAATAAGAAAAGTATTCCGTTTGTACAAGGAAAATACAACATGGGGTCATCCGGAGTACTTCGCTATTGCGGGAGACATTGGTACAAACTAATAATTTCTCGTCGATTCGATTGCGAGAGCGATTGGGGTTGGACCTTGATGCGCCGGCGTCCAGCAGATGTGAACGACTTGCCGATTGCGGAGTACTTCGTTCTCCCTGATGAATCAATTCCATCTTTCGAAGATGATGTCCTCTACCCTTTAGGACTAGCAAGCGGAAAACGATACGATGGTGTACATCTGTCAGCTGGAACAGTAGTAAAACTTTACGATTATCAAGTAGGCTCCCGATTCGTGTCCTTCAAAGGTGCTAGAGAAGCACTTAATGAAAATCTTGTCGAAACTATTTTGCCTTTTCGGTTGCTCGATTTTAGGCAAACGCCAGCCACAACAAAAGGGCGCGAAGCGGCAGCTGAGCGAGGAGGCGAACGTGCTTTAGGTATCGATCCGCGTCCATTTTATGGGATGGAATTTTTGCTGATGCGATCTCATCGCGAAGATGAGCTAATAGAGGATGAAGATGGTGCCGGCACCGGAGAAGAACGAATTAGTGTTGGAAATGTAGTAGATCCGAATCTCGGCGAAATCACTATAAGCGCCATTGTCCTTAAAGCCTTACCTGGCTGGCTTGATGGGCGTCAACGTATAAATCGTGTATTCCATACAGTGAATGGGCAAGTCCAATATAAGCAGACAAGAGGGTATCTCTCGCAGAATTGCAGACTTCCTGCCTTAAAAGATAGAGTGGTAATAATTGTGGATGCCAGCAAACTCAATGTTTTTGCACATAATGAAGTGTGGAAAGGCGATAGGGAACACATTAGTAACACTATGCTAGGAGAACACTACAAGGAAATAGTCGCCCAGACGATTCGAGAATCTAAAGTATTAAAGATCTTACAACATAAGATTGCCGAACAAGAACTTAATCGTGCGACAGATGTAGAAAGTAATTCCCTGTTCCAAAAGCTTGTCGATGCAGACCCAAATCTAGCTGGACTCCTATCAAATCGTGATCCTGTAATCTACCTTCCTTCAACTGGCGGCAAAAACGGTCCAGATCATGGTGGAGGTGATTTCGAAGGAAAATACAGCCCGACATTTGTACGCTTTGAGGAGCGGTTTCATAATAATAGCGTACTGATACCCGTCAACAAAAGTCGGCCTATTGCAGCTAGGACCGATGCGGAAAATGGTTACTTGAATCGCTCAGCAAATCGCGGCCAGGTCATTCTGCCTGAAGTAATACGTAAAAAATTTGCTGTCAGAGAGCACCTTCATAATGGTCGGCTGACTCTCTATTTCAGACCTCTTGATGAAGAACTTAATGTCGGCGATACCATTAGGATGCATATCGGGCTCAATGATGATGCCATGCCCAACGCAGTTGAGACTCAAGAAATTTTGATTCGTATAGGTGATGAGACATTTAAGCCCCCGTCACCAAAACCGCCAAAGCCACCCATACCGCGGCCTCCAAATTCAGGGGAAGAGGGTAACAATACGGGTGAAGGACCAAACGCACCTACTCATGGACTTCCAAAATGTATTTTGTTAGTTAAAGATGGTCGTGAAGTGAAAGGTTACCCTACCGAACCATGGCCAGATGAATTTTGTGAAAACGACGGTGGAATTATCGTAGACCTTGACGAAAGCGAAGTCATTTACAAAATAAATTATGACAATGTGTATCACCTTAACTACCGTAACCGGCAACGCGGCCAAGTTGCCCAAAATGTTGTTACGGAGAAATACATATTGGGAATGCGAATACTCATGCTAGGGTTCGAACACGCATTCCGAGGGGCAAAGACTGGAAATGGTGCTGAACGGTCGGTTGAAGAATTCGCTGATGAATTTAGAAAGATGGCTGCCCGAGGTGCTGCATCTACTGTACTAGCTCTGGCCGAAAATTTGCCGAAGATTGTTGACAAATCCGCAATCGACCAAGAGGATGAATAAACCTGACTCTGTTCCTCACACGGACGCGCAATCTAACAAAGGTTATAAATAAGGTGTCGCCCTCACATTGAAATTTACCTTACTGGTAACACAAATCTATCTTTGCTTTACATATCGTCACAGCATTCACTCAAAAATGTCGACGATGCGTTTAGCTTTCTTCCACGATTCAAACACGCATTCGTTGTGATACCTAAGGTACTCCTTGCTTTCCGGAAACATCATGCGTAATGACATTGCAGACTTCACATTCAAGATCCGCCAGTCACACACATCGAGACCATCTGAAAGCCTGATGCTGCCGTCTGTCTCTTTGAAACTTACTAAGCCAATGTCAAATAAAAGATCAAGACTGGGGGTAAGAGCTAGGCCGTTATATTTGTTTAATCGGTCTTCATCGCTGCAATGTCGCCACGGTCGAATATGAGAGGCTCGTAAAAGTGCTGGATATTGCAAAGATGTAACTGCGCATGAACTGGACCATAAGTCAAGAACATTTTTTCGGAATTTGTCTTGCCCAACACGTTCTCGACGCGTGCTGGCTCGTTCGGTGAGTAGAGCCCCGATGTCTCCGTCTTCCGGTTCAAGTGCTTTAATTTTAAACACGAAGTGGCTTGGCTTCTCTGTGCGTAGTTCGTAGTTCTCCAAGTGGACCTGACCGAAATATATGAATCGCTTGTGGTGTCTTGTACGAAAGAACAAAATTATTTGATCGCCTCTTTGATCTGCACTAACAATACGCTGGTCGTTCCTGTGTTTCTTTTCCCCTTCCCACACAAGAGTGTTACCAAAGATATTGTCTTGATATTGAGTCTGTGAGCGCTGCTTCTCCCGTGTCACAAATAGGAAAATTGATCGCTGGCCTTTAGGTGTGAAAACACCCCTCCAAAGCGCATGTTGGCTCTTGACGCCTAACTCTTCCGCTATTTCCTGTCTGGAATAATTTCTCCAGAGTTGAAATTTACGCATAGTTTTCTATGGCAGCCATTCGTGAATGCCTGAAATTTTAACCGGAAACATGCAAGATTTGTTATTAATCAGCATCATTGCCTTCTCAAACTATATAAGCGAGGCCCGCTATTCCCAAAAATAACATCTATCAGGAGCCCGGCGCCCATATAAGCATCAACGCCGCTGATACACGTAGATCGAATCCCCGATATCCACCGCCATCAAATCCTCTCCCACTCTCACCTCCCCTTTGTAATGTTCGCCCAGTGCCTCCAATACCTGCGCCTCACTCACTCCGAACTTAAGCATGTGCACCAGGATGCCCAGCCTCGGCCGGACCTGCGCCAGGATTTGCCCCACCTGCTTCGGGCTTGAGTGATATTTCTGCACTTTCTGCAGGCGGGGATTCTTCTCCAGAAGACCCTCACTCGCCATCATCACTTCGTGAATCACCACATCGGCGCTCTTTCCCCATGTAACCAGGTTCGACTCGTACGTCGTGTCCCCGGAAATCACCACGCTGCGCTTGCCGTAATCCACCCGGTACCCGAACGCCGGCTTGACCTCTCCGTGATCCACCGTGAATGCGGTCACCTTCAGGTCTCCGTCCAGGTACACCACGCCCGGCTCGATTTCCTCCGCCCAGAGATCCCCCAAGTCCATCGCCAGCCCGCTCTGTCGGCGCCGCACATGATGATCCGCCTCATACGCCTGGCGTATGTGATCCACAAAATCCTTGGTCCCGGTTGGCCCGTGCACCTCCAGCGGCTCCGCGCGCTGCCACAGGCGGGCCGTTAGCCAGACATCGTCCAGCCCCACGATATGGTCGTAGTGCAGGTGCGTCAGGAATATTCGGTCCAGCTGGTCGCTTGAAACCCCGATCTGGTGCAGCCGCATCGCGGCTCCGCGCCCGGCGTCGAACAGCAGTTTGGTGTCGCCCGCCTCGACCAGGATCGCCTGGCTGAAATGCTCGATGTCCGGCCTCGGCGTGCCGGTGCCCAACAATGTAACGGTAAGAACCTGGGCCGCGGCCGGCGAGGCCAGCAGCATCAGGACAAGAACACCCCAGACCCGTCTCACGGCTCCAGTTTCAGGATCGCCATGAATGCCTCCTGAGGAATATCCACGTTGCCGACCCGCTTCATGCGCTTCTTCCCGGCCTTCTGCTTCTCCAGCAACTTGCGCTTGCGGGTCACGTCCCCACCATAGCATTTTGCCGTCACGTTCTTGCGCAGCGCCTTCGTGGTGGTGCGCGAAATGATGCGCGAGCCGATCGCCGCCTGGATCGCGACGTCGAACATCTGTCTCGGGATCAAATCCTTCATCCGCACCGTCAGATCCCGGCCGAGCGACATCGCCCGGCTCTGGTGAACTATGACCGACAGCGCATCCACGCGTTCCCCGTTGATCAGCAGATCCAGCTTCACCAGCGGAGCCGCCTCGAAGTGCGACAACTGGTAGTCGAACGATGCATAGCCGCGGCTGACCGATTTCAGCTTGTCGTAGAAGTCCGTCACCGTCTCGGACAGCGGCAGCATGTATTCCAGGTTGACCTGGTTGCGCGAGTACTGCAGGCGCTTCTGCCGCCCGCGCCGCTCCTCGCACAGCGTGATCACCGCGCCGACATGCTCCTGCGGCACCAGGATGTGCGCCTCGATGTAGGGCTCGCGGATCTCCTCGATTTCGTGCGGCTCCGGCAGCATGCTGGGATTGCCGGTCTCCAGCGTCTCCCCCGAATTCAGCCCCACCTGGCAGGCCACCGTCGGCGCCGTGGAGATCAGATTCAACCGATATTCCCTCTCCAGCCGCTCCTGCACGATCTCCATGTGCAGCAACCCCAAAAACCCGCACCGGAACCCGAACCCCAGCGCCTTGGAGGTCTCCGGCTCATGGCTGAACGAGGCATCGTTCAACCTCAGTTTCGCCAGCGCATCCCGCAATTGTTCGTAATCGTCAGCGTCCACCGGGAACAGCCCGGCGAACACCTTCGGCTGCACTTCCCGGAACCCCGGTAGCGCCTCCTCGGCCCCCCTGCTTGCAAGCGTCAACGTATCCCCCACCGGCGCGCCCTCGATGTCGCGGATGCCCGCCATCACGAACCCGACCTGCCCGCAGCCCAGCTCTTCACTGTTCTCGGGGTTCGGGGCATACCACCCTACGGAATCCACGCGCCGCGTCTGCCCGGTCGACATCACCCGGATCTTGTCGCCTTTCTTCAGTCTCCCCGAAAATACCCTCACCAGCGACACCACGCCAACATGACTGTCGAACCAGGAGTCGACGATCAGCGCCTTCAGCGGCCCCTCCGGATCCCCGTCCGGCGGCGGCACGTCGCGCACCACCCGCTCCAGCACCTCCGTCACGTTCAGCCCGGTCTTCGCGCTGATCTGCACCGCATCCGTCGCATCCAGCCCGATGATATCCTCGATTTCCTCGCAGGCCCGCACCGGATCCGCCTGCGGCAGGTCCATCTTGTTCAGCACCGGCAAGATCACCAGGTCCTGCTCGGTCGCGTTGTAGCAGTTGGCCACGGTCTGCGCCTCGACCCCCTGCGATGCGTCCACCACCAGCAGCCCGCCCTCGCAGGCCGCAAGCGACCTTGAGACTTCATAAGAGAAATCCACGTGCCCGGGCGTGTCGATCAGGTTCAGGCGATAGGTCTCGCCGTCCTGCGCCTGGTAGTGCAGGGTCACGCTGCGCGCCTTGATGGTGATGCCGCGCTCCCGTTCCAGGTCCATGTTGTCCAGGACCTGGTCGCTCATCTCGCGGTCGCTCAGTGCGCCGCACAACTCGATGAAACGGTCCGCCAGCGTGGACTTACCGTGGTCAATGTGCGCGATGATGGAGAAGTTGCGGATCTTCTCCATCGGAAAAGTTCCGGAGTGCAGCGGGGGCATCAGCGAGATGTCGAAACAGGTGTTTGCAGTCTTTTCAAATCCCGGCCTCGCGCCAGACCCAAAAGCACCCTGACCCGCGACGACCCGCGGACCGTTCTGTCAGGACTGGGACTCCTGCGAACGGGCAACAAAGCCTTCCAGCAAACCTTCCACCCGGGCCATACGCTCGCGCAAACCAGCCACGTCGCGATGGAGATTCCACAGAAATCCCAAGATTGCCACCAGCAGGATCATCTGGAACGAAATAATCTGAATCGTTATGGTATCCATGATTTCATGTTCCGGTCGGGCAGCCTTATTTTATTCCGACCTTGAGTTGGCAGAAACCCCTCGTCACTTCCCTGTACGGAGGGCATGGGAGTGATTTGGAGTTTAGCATGCCCCCGGCCCCTTCGCACGCTGAGTCGCTGATGAATGTGAGGTGTCCCGCCAAGCGACGGTGAGTCATGCATGGAAACAAAATGGCGGATTCATGAGTGCCTCCGAAGCGCGGAAACGCCCCCACGCCCCAGTGAAGTTCCGCCCCGTCCCCCTCGCAACCTGTTTTACACCGCAAATTCCCTCGAATTCAATTGCCGCCCCGGCCAGAATGGAAACCCGAAAGGGCCTATATTCTGGCAAGGAAGCGATAGATTTCCACCAGCGCCAAGGTGTCGCGTTCACAATATCTCAAGAGCGCTTTCGCGATACGTTCCGCCTCTTCGGGCTCTGCGTCAATCATGCGCTCCCATTCTGCCATCGCCGAAGCCCCGTCCTGAACGTCAAGGTCACCATAACCGAGTCCAGGGCAGACAACCGGGAGTACGTTCTTGACGGAGGTCGAACCTTCAAACCGCGCATCGACGTAATCGGCCTTGAACACGTTCTCCAGGTCTGCCGCCCGGGCGCTCAGGTCATTCAGGAATGCCGCCTTGTCCGGGAAGACCCTTCCCATTCCCCGGTTGCACATCTTCTCGAACGACGCATGCCAGGAGAGGATGCTGCCCACCGGCCCGATGTCGGCCTGCATCCGCTCGATGAGACGACGCGGCATGCGCGCCTCGCGTTCCAGGTATTCCCGATGGGTGACACGGCCGTCGGGTTCCAGAATATGCAGGGAATACTGAACCGGGAACTGTTTGTGCGGGCTGACCCCGTCGAGCCGAGGTACGGCAGAGGCGAAGGTCTCGTAATCGAGAAAATGCAACGGGAAGGTCAGCGCGGACAGGAACTCCCTGATGGCCGCCTCATTGATTTGAGGTTCCCCCCGCTTGGCCGCCTCAACGACCAGGCGCTGGTTCCCCGACAGCGGATAATCGTCGGCGATGGCGTCAAGCCCGAAAATGCCCTTGGACAGCAAATCCAAGCGCCTTTTCCTGCCTAGCCTGGGGAGACTGTAGATTGACGGCGAGGGAAGATCGGGGTTGAGCAACGCAAACGTGTCACAGTGATGGCCGCGCGATTTTTCGATACAGGCGCATCCATCCCGGTCCATTCCATTTGCGAGAAAAGCGAGGGCGGCATCAATCTCCGTGCGGGTTTCCGCCGCCATGCTTTCGACTGGGTCGGTGACTTCCGCGAAGATGAGCAAGGCTTCCGGGTCGACGGCCCCCGCCTTCACATACTCCCCGTTCAGGTGTACCAGAAACACGCGATCGATGTTCTGCCCGGCGCGCTCCGCACAGATTTTCTGGAAGCAGACGTCCTTGTAATGCTCGGGCTTGACCTGGGTTGAGGACTTGACCTCATACAGAATCGTCTCGCCGCCGCCCGTCTGCTCCACGGCGTCCGCCCGGGCGTACAGGCCCCCCTCCGTTTCAAAGACCCTCTGGAAATCAACCGTGCGCCGGCCGCCATTCTCGAAGAACCGCCCCACGTACCGCTCGACCTCATCGCCTTCGCGCATATGTTTCTTCATCAGGGCCGAGAGTTCACCATGGGGATAATTCTCCGGATCATTTTTGAGAAGCCAAAGAGACTTCGGGCAGTTTAGATATTGAATGAAGTCGGTCTTGGTGAATCTCATGTCTGGTGTCCCTCCGCGCAAATGGGCCGGTATTGATGTTTTCTTCTATTATCGGGCCTGTCATATTTGCCCTCCCGCACAGTGGACAGATTCGGTCGCGTTGCACCTTGGTGCGGACAATATGGAACATCGGCCGCGAAGATTGTCCCGGATAAATTCCGCAAAAACAGCCTTGCCATGCCGTCTCCCTGATCCGTTGATGCCCTGCGGCCCTGCCCGCGTCCAGATCCCCCATCGGCAAAGGCAGGCGCCCGGAAGAAGCCGGTTTTCGCCCGCCAATATCCAGCCCGCCCGCATCGGCTACAATCCCGCGCCCACAGCGAAAACCGATCCCAAGCATCACTGAGACCATGAATGCCTCTATCTTGATGACATTTGGACGGCCCTTCCATTCGACGCCCGCAGAACCCCTCTGCACCAACCCACCCTGCCCCCATGCCGACTGAAATGCCCCCCGCCCCCGCAACCGATATCCGGCGCACGCTCCGGGAAACCTTCGGGTTCGAGTCGTTCCGCCCCGGGCAGCAAGCCGCCATCGAAGCCCTGCTCACCGGCCGCAACGCGCTTACCGTGATGCCCACCGGCTCGGGCAAGTCCCTGTGCTTCCAGATCCCCGCCCTGGTCCTCGACGGCCTCACCGTCGTCGTGTCCCCGCTGATCGCCCTGATGCAGGACCAGGTCGCCGCCCTGCGGCTGGCAGGGGTGGCGGCGGACAGCATCAATTCCTCCGCACCCCGGGCCGACAACGTCGCCGCATGGAACCGGGTGACGGAGGGCGGGACCCGGATTCTCTACATGGCGCCTGAACGGCTGATGACCGAGCGGATGCTCGCGGCGCTGGGCCGCCTGCCGGTCCGGCTGTTCGCCATCGACGAGGCGCATTGCATCTCGCAGTGGGGCCCTTCGTTCCGACCCGAGTACGAGGAACTCTGCCGACTCCGCCAGCTCTTCCCCGACGTCCCGGTCGTCGCCCTGACCGCAACCGCCGACGCCGTGACCCGTGAAGACATCGCCGAGCGCCTGTTCGGCGGCGAAGTGGAAAGCTTCGTGCTGGGATTCGACCGCCCGAACATCCGGCTGACCGTGGAAATGAAGCAGAACGGAAGAGCGCAGCTGATGAACTTCATGGCCCGGCACCAGGGCGAAAGCGGGATCGTGTACTGCCTGTCGCGCAGAAAGACCGAAGAGACCGCCGCATTCCTGAATGCTGGCGGGATCCGGGCGCTCCCCTACCACGCCGGCATGGAGAAGGAAGACCGGGAGGCTCACCAGAATGCCTTCATGACCGACCCTGGCGTCGTCATGGTCGCGACCATTGCCTTCGGGATGGGAATCGACAAGGCCGACGTACGGTTCGTCTTCCACATGGACCTGCCCGGCAGCATCGAAGCCTACTACCAGGAAATCGGCCGCGCCGGGCGCGACGGCGCGGCGGCGGAAGCCCACATGCTCTACGGCCTGTCCGACATCCGCATGCGCCGGACGTTCATCGAGGATGAGGACGCCAGCGACGCGCGCAGGCGGCGCGAACACAAGCGCCTCGACGCCCTGCTCGGCTACTGCGAGGCTCCGGAATGCCGCCGGACGACCCTGCTGGACTATTTCGGCGAAAGAATCGAGCCCTGCGGCAACTGCGACGTCTGCCTCGACCCCTCGGAGCGCATCGACGGCACCGAAGACGCCCGGAACATCCTGGCCGCAGTGTCCGGCTCCGGCGAACGGTTCGGCTCGGCGCACGTCATCGACATCCTGCGGGGCACGGCCACCGAGAAGGTTGCACGGCTGGGCCATGACGCACTCCCCGCCTATGGGACCGGTGCGGGACGCGGAAAGAATGAATGGCGCGCCCTGATCCGGCAAATGGTCGCAACCGGATTCCTGCGCCTGGACATCGCCGGCTACGGCGGGCTCGCGACGACCGGGAAAGGGCGCACACTGATGCAAGGGGATGGCATCTTCCTGTACCGAAGGGACACGCTCGTCGCGCCTCGCGCCCCGCAGAAGAGGCCCCGCGGCACTGCGCCGGACCCGATCCTGAGCAGCGACCAGGCGGCCTTGATGAACGCCCTGAAAGCACTGCGGTTGCAACTCGCCAAGGAACGGGGGGTCCCCGCCTACATCATTTTCCCGGACCGGACTCTTTTCGAGATGGCGCAGCAGCGGCCACGTACTGTCGAGGAGTTTTCGCGAATCAACGGAGTCGGAGCGGCCAAGCTCAGGGATTTTGCGGAGCCGTTCCTTGGGGCCATCAACGCCTCCCCCTGAAATTCCCCGTGATGCACGCCCTCACGAACGAAAGCCGCACATTTCGGAACCTTCCGCCTGTCCTTCAGGGATCTGCTGCTGCACGAGTGGGTTAGGGCGGACAGAAATAGCGCCGGAAAAATCTTGCAATTTCGGAGATAGTCTCCTAAAATACATGATATGTTGGAACGAATGATTACCGAAAGGCTTGAGGCTGCCATCGAACATGTCCCCGCGGTCGTGCTTCTCGGGGCACGCCAAGTCGGAAAAACCACGCTGGCAAAAGCAGTCGGAAGGACCTGCCGTTCCATTTATCTGGACCTGGAATCTCCGGGTGACCTGCTGAAACTCCGTGACCCCCTGTCCTTCCTGCTCAAGCACCGCGAGGAATTGATTATCCTGGACGAAGTCCAGCATGCCCCCGATCTGTTCGGGATTCTGCGCGGACTGATCGACGAAAACCGCCAGGCCGGCAGGAAAGGGAGGCAGTTCCTGCTCCTCGGCTCCGCGTCCATGGACCTGTTGCGCCAGTCCTCGGAGAGCCTTGCAGGACGCATCCGCTACATCGAGATGAACGGCCTGAACCTCTTGGAAACGCCCCATTCCAAACCAGAGGATATCCACAAACTATGGTTGAGAGGCGGATTTCCGTGCAGCTACCTGGAATCTTCAGATTCAGAAAGCATGGAATGGCTGGAGATGCTGGTCCGAACCTATCTGGAGCGAGACATTCCGCAGCTCGGGTTCCGGGTTCCCGCAGCCCGGCTGAGGCGGCTTTGGACCATGCTGGCCCACCTCCAAGGCACCGCCGTGAATCATTCGAAACTGGGCGGTAGCCTGGAAGTCGACGGCAAGACCATTGCACACTATCTGGACATCCTCGCCGACCTGCTGCTGATCCGGCGGCTGGAGCCTTGGCATGCGAACGTAAAAAAACGACTCATCAAGTCCCCCCGCCTCTATGTCCGGGATTCAGGCATCCTGCACCGGCTACTGGGTATTGCGGATCATGACGCATTGCTCTCCCACCCGGTTCTCGGGAAAAGCTGGGAAGGTTTTGCGGTTGAGAACATCCTCTCGGCCCTTCCCGTCGGCGCCAAGTCCTATTACTACCGCACCTCCAACGGTACAGAGATTGACCTGGTCCTGGAACTCTCGTCCACGGAACTGTGGGCGGTCGAGATCAAGCATGGACTCGTTCCAAAGATCCGGGCCAGCTTCCACCAGACCTGCGAAGACATCAAGGCCCGCAGGAAATTCATCGTCTATGGCGGCAACGACGAATTCCCCATCGAAAAACACACGACCATGATCTCTCTGCCAAGGCTGATGGAAACACTTCGCGTCGGGTAACCCGGAAAGGGTCTGCCGCGCAAAGACCTGCGGCCGTTCAAATCCCGGCCCGGCGCTCGGCCTGCAAGCGCCGTGACTCGCGCCAGCCCTCTATCGGAATGATCCGGTCAGGATTGCGGTTCAGGCGGGCGGCCGACGAAGCCTTCCACTCTCACCATGCGCTCGCGCAAATCGGCAATATCCCTGCGGATTCTCTCCTGCCGAAAAATATCGCGGTCTCGCTGAAAATCGGCACGGCTCTCGGCAATTTCCTCGCGCCAGTCTCTGATATCGGTCTTGATAACCCATATGTAGACCAGAATCACCACGGTCGAAATAATCTGAATCGGAATAATCTCCATGGTGATTCGCGTCCTCGATTGTCGGCAGCATTTATCCGATCTTGAGTGCTTCGATCAACCCCTCGGAACTTCCCTGTCCAGAGGGCGTTGAAAGCGATTGTAGCACGGCCGCCCGGCACTCCGCATCGCGCCGAAGGACCCCCGTCCGGGCAGGTTTTTCAAGCCTTTCGGAGGCTCCGGGACCCCCTCCTCCGGCCCGCCTCGCCCCCCTATTCAGGCGTCAGCGCCAACCACCGCGAACCCTGCTGTCGCTGTACCAGGATCGGCTGCGGCTGCCCCGATTCGAGGTCTTCCGCCGCCTCCTTGAAGTCGTCCAGCGTCTCGATCTTCTGCCCGGCGAACATCTGGATCACGTCGCCCTTCTGGATGCCGGCGGAGCGCGCCGGATTCCCGGTCACTTCCTTCACCCAGACGCCGCCCTTGTCAAGATTGCGCTGCTTGCGCGCGTCCTCGGGCAACTCCTCCAGGCGCATGCCCAGGATCTCCGTGTCTTCCGACGACCCCGAATCCCCGGACGGCACCGCCATCGGCGCCCCGTCGTCGGGCAACTGCCCCAGGGTCACCTCCACGGTCTTGCGCTCGCCGCCGCGCATGATCTCGACCTCGACCGTCTTGCCGGGCTTCACCTGCCCGACCATCGGCGGCAGCGCGCTGGAACTCTCCACTTCCCGCCCGTCGAATTCCAGGACGATGTCCCCGGCCTCCAGTCCGGCCTCGTCCGCCGGGCCGTCCTCGGTGATCTCGGCGATGATCGCGCCCTTCGGGCGGTCCAGTCCGAACGATTCGGCCAGGTCGCGGGTCACCTCCTGGATGTACACGCCAAGCCAGCCGCGCACGACGCGGCCGTCCTTCTTGATCTGCGCGATCACTTCCGACACCATGTCGATCGGGATGGCGAAGGACAGGCCCATGAACCCGCCGGTGCGGGTGTAGATCTGCGCGTTGATGCCGACCACGCGCCCGTTCATGTCGAACAGCGGCCCGCCGGAATTGCCGGGATTGATGGCCACGTCGGTCTGGATGAACGGGATGTAGTTCTCGCTCGGCAGGCTGCGCCCCTTGGCACTGACGATGCCGGCGGTGACCGAATGCTCGAAGCCGAACGGCGAGCCGATGGCGAGCACCCACTGCCCGACCTTCAGCTCCTCCGAATTGCCGAGCGTCGCGGTCGGCAGGTCATCCGCATCAATCTTTAGCAACGCCAGGTCGCTGCGCGGGTCGGACCCCACCTTCTCCGCCACGAATTGCCGCTTGTCGCTGAGCTTGACGATGATCTCGTCCGCCCCGTCGACCACGTGGTGGTTGGTCACGATGTAGCCGTCCGCGGAGTAGATCATCCCGGACCCGGTGCCGTGGCGCCGCTGCTGCGGCGGGCGCTGCTGCTGGCCCTCCGGCATCTGCTCGAAGAACCGGCGGAAGAAGTCCGGCATGTCTTCCGGGGCGTTCTGCGGCGCCTCCTTGCCGGTGGCGGAGCCCCCGACGTTGCGGGTCGTGGTGATGTTGACCACGACCGGCGCGTTCTTCTCGATCAGGTGGGTGAAGTCCGGCAGTTCGCGCGCCTGAAGCGGCGCGAGCAGAACGGCAAGGCCCAAAGCGGCGGTGAGGGTTCTCGGGATCCAGGTCTGTTGCATGAGTCTCCTGTCAGGTATCAAGGGTTGAAAATCAGTCTTCCCAGCGAATCGAATCGCCGATCATCCGGACGGTTTCCGCGGGAACGCCGCCGATCACGGTGACCTGGTGGCCGTCCCGGACCGTCACGTATCCGTTGAGCGCCTTGCGCGAGAATCGCCAGCTTTTGTCGGGCATGCCTTCGGGCGGGTGGGTGACGAACACCGAAACCCGGGACAGCGCATCCGCCAGCACGATGTGGTAGATCGGATCCGGGCTGAGCGGCAGCCTCCGGGTGATCGCGAACCGCTCCTCGAATCCGGGCGGCAGGTTCTCGAATCGCCACGTGTGCGGAGCCGGCTCGGAACTGTGCGGCAGGGCGATCATTTCGAAGCCTTGCGTGTCGGTCTCCAGCCAGAAGCTGTCCGGGGTGAACTGCTGCATGGAATCCCTCACGTCAAGGGACGTGAACGAGAACTGTTCGATCTTCTCGCCGCTCGGCGTCACCAGCCGCGCGCGCAGCGGCAGCCCCGAGGCGGTGTCCACGCAGAATTCGCAACCGTAGCGGTACTCGTCCTTCGAGGCGGCCATGACCAGCTGGCAGTCCCGCCCCGCAATCTCCTCCTTCCCCTGGACCTCGAGCTCGTAGTGCTGGTCCACCTGCTCGATATCCATCTGGATTTTCGGCATCGGGCTCTTCGAGTCCTGGTGGCCGTGGATGACCAGCCGCCGGTCCGGGAAGACCACGGCGGATCCATCGTTCCGGCGCAGGATCTCGCACTCCTCTCTCCCGGAGACCGAAACCAGCCGCTGGTAGGTGCTCCGCCCGTCGAACCCCTGCTCGATCTTCATCGTGCGCCGCGTCTCGCCGGATTGCAGCAGGGACATCATGCCGGAAAAATTGGCGCGTTCGACCGCCTCGTCGGCATGAACGAGCCAGCCGGCCGGATCCATCTCGGCCTTCGCCATCGTGCCCATCCCGGCCAGAATCATGATCAGCAACAGCCTCCGGTAGATTTTCGGGCCTTCCCCCCCCTCGAAAAAGACCGCGTTCTCCGGCAAAAGTTCCCCGGGGCGGCCTGACCGCCCGATCGTGCCCGGTGTCGTCTTACTGGTCATATTCCACCAACTGGGCATAGGGCATCAGCGCCCGCGACTCGACTTCCGCGTGGGCCGCCAGGTAGCTCAGGATCTGCTGGTGCGCCTTCGCGTCCAGCTCGGATGGCGCGATTTCCGCGACCTGGTCGATCGGCACGTCGATCACCACCGGGACGACCGGCGGCTGCTTCGTGTAGAACCACAGCCCCACCGCGACCAGCGTGGCCATCAGGCCGCTGGCCACCGCCAGCGGGGCCGGATGCCGGATCCAGTGCCAGAGTTCCTGCAGGGTATGGTGCTTGGGGGGGGACGAATGATCCTCGACGATTTTCTGATGGACCCGCGCCGCGAATCCCGGATACAGCTGTTCCGGCAGTTCGTTGCGCATCGCATCGCCGATCAGCAGGTAGCGGCCCAGGCGGCGGCGCGCCTCCGGCTCCCGGCTCAGGGTCCGGCTCCCCCGGGCCCGCTCGGCGGGCGTGAGCTCGTCATCCAGGTAGGCGGAGACCCACTCGTGATTCGGGTTGCTCATTTGAGCCCCCCTGACGAGTCGTCCAACACCGGCCGCAATCGCTCATCAATGGCCTCTCGGGCCCGGAAGATGCGAGAGCGCACCGTGCCGATTGGACATTTCATGATGTAGGCAATCTGCTCATAGCTCATGCCTTCCAATTCGCGCAAGGTGATTGCCACCCTTAAGTCTTCCGACAACTCGGCAATCACTTCGTTCACTATCCCGGCGACCTCCTCGGCCTCCACTTCGCCCTGCGGCGTGTCCAGGTCGACCTGCATATTGTCCATGCTCACCTCCCCGTCCTCATTCGGCGGCAGCGTATGCTCCGGCCGGCGGCGGGCGGCGGCCAGGTGGTTCATCGCCGTGTTGACCGCGATCCGGAACAGCCAGGTGTAGAACTGGCTGTCGCCCCGGAAGGTCTTGATGTTGCGCCAGGCCTTGATGAAGGCCTCCTGGGCCACGTCCTGGCGGGCGGTGCGGTTGGCGATGTAGCGGCCGACCAGGTTCAGGATGCGGTGCTGGTACTTCTCGACCAGCGCATCGAACGCACCGGTCTCCCCCGCCTTGGCGCGGCGAACCAAGTTCCGGTCGCTTCGGTCGCTCATCTCGGCGCCTGGGGCCGATCCGCCAAGAAAGGTTCTTGTGGGACTTCGTCAAGCACGCAAGGGGGTCCATCAATAGAGCCGACATTATAATCATGGTTCGGCATAGCGGAAATGGCGGAATCGTGGCGGCAGACAGTGCGCCCGTGACCCACGACACGGATATCCTGATCCTCGGCAGCGGAGCGGCGGGCCTGTGCGCCGCGCTGGAGGCGGACCCGCGCCTGCGGGTCACGCTGCTGTGCAAGGCGAGTCCCACCGAAAGCTCGACGAACTACGCCCAGGGCGGCGTGTCGGCGGTGCTGGACGACAAGGATTCGGTCGCGCTGCACGTCGCCGACACGACCTCGACCGGCGGCGGGCTGTGCCATCCGGAGGTGGTGCAGCGGGTCACGGACCGCGGCGCCGCCATGATCCGGTGGCTGCAGGACCAGGGCGTGAACTTCACCCCCTACCCGCCCTCCGGCGGGCTGCACCTGACCCAGGAAGGCGGCCACAGCCGCCGGCGGGTCGCGCACGTCGCCGACCACACCGGCCGCACCATCCAGGAAGCCCTCATGGAACAGGTGCGAAGCCGCCCCAACGTGGCACTGCACAGCCACTGCATCGCGGTCGACCTGATCGTCCAGCGCCAGGCCGGGGAGAACCGCTGCATCGGCATCTACGCCCAGGACACCCGCACCAACGCGGTCGACACCTACCGCGCGCGCTGCGTGATCCTGGCGACCGGCGGCGCGAGCAAGGTCTACCTGTACACCTCCAACCCGGACACCTCGTCCGGCGACGGGCTGGCGATGGCGTGGCGGGCCGGCTGCCGCGTGGCCAACATGGAGTTCATCCAGTTCCACCCGACCTGCCTGTACGACCCGCGCGCCAAGTCCTCCCTGATGACCGAGGCGCTGCGCGGCGAGGGGGCGAAACTGCGCCTGCCCGGCAGCGGCGAGGAATTCATGCCCCGCTTCGACGAACGCGGCGAGCTGGCGCCCCGGGACATCATCGCGCGGGCCATCGACCACGAGATGAAGCGCCTCGGGCTGGACTACGTGCACCTCGACATCAGCCACAAGCCGGCCGACGAGTTGCGCGAGGCGTTCCCGAACGCCTATTCGCGCTGCCTCGAATACGACATCGACCTGACCCGCCAGCCGATCCCGGTGGTGCCGGCCGCGCACTACACCTGCGGCGGAATCATGACCGACCGGCACGGCTGCACCGACCTCCCCGGGCTGTACGCCATCGGCGAGGTGGCCCACACCGGGCTGCACGGCGCGAACCGGATGGCTAGCAACTCCCTGCTGGAATGCCTGGTGCTCGCCCATGCCGCAAGCGGGCACATCAACGAGACGCTGTCCCGGGACGCGTCGCCCCCGGAGGTGACCCCGTGGGACGAGAGCCGGGTGTCGGACTCCGACGAGGAGGTGGTGGTCTCGCACAACTGGGACGAGCTGCGCCGCTTCATGTGGGACTACGTGGGCATCGTGCGCACCAGCAAGCGGCTGGAGCGGGCGCAGCACCGCTGCACCCTGCTGCACGAGGAGATCAACGAATACTACCGGGACTTCCGCATCTCGCGGGACCTGATCGAGCTGCGCAACCTCGTGCAGGTGGCGGACCTGATCATCCGCTGCGCGATGATGCGCCGCGAAAGCCGCGGCCTGCACTACACCCTGGACTATCCGGAACTGGATCCGACGATGGACGGCTGCGACACCGTGCTGCACCCGGAGGCCGGGCGCGACCTCCCGCTTCAGGCAGCGGTCACGCGCTGAAACATCTGCCGGCGGTAATGCTCCAGCTCCCGGATCGACTCGCGAATGTCCTCCAGCGCCCGGTGCGCGGAGGTTTTCTGGAACTCCTCGACCTGGTCCAGCGGGTACCAGCGCCGCGCCAGCTCCTTGAGCGTGCTGACGTCCAGGTTCCGGTAGTGGAAGAAACGTTCCAGGTCCGGCATCCAGCGCGCCAGGAAGCGCCGGTCCTGGCAGATGCTGTTGCCGCACATCGGCGAGACCCCGCGCGCGACGTGCGCCTCCAGGAACTCCAGCGTCTCGCGCTCGGCCTGCGCCTCGTCGCAGCTGGAGTTGCGCACCTGCTCGGTCAGGCCGGACGCGCCGTGATGGGAGGTGTTCCATTCGTCCATCCCGGCCAGGCACTCGTCCGACTGGTGGATCGCCAGCACGGGCCCGGTGGCCAATATGTCGAGGTCTGAGTCCGTGACGATGGTGGCGATTTCGATGATGCGGTCGGTCTCCGGGTTGAGCCCGGTCATCTCCAGGTCGATCCAGATCAGGTTTTTCTTCTTGGACATGGGGCGGTGGCGGGTCTTCGTTCTGTTCGGCGCGCTGGCTCTCTTTGACCTTCAGGGCGCGCAGGCGTTCGATGCGGGCAGTGTACATCAAGAACACTGCACCGCCTGCCATGCGCGCATCACCGGCGGCGACGGCACCGTGCTGTACTGCGGGGCGGAGGGGCCGACCGGGGATGCGGCTCAGCTGTTCGCGCGCGTCGACCACTGCAGGAAGGGAGCAGGGCTCGACTGGACGGAGGAGCACGTCGCGGCGATGCGCGATTTTCTCAACGAGCGATTCTACGGGTTCGGAGAGTGAGCGCTGGAGGGAGGCCAACGCCGGCCTCCCGCCGGTGAGGCTATTTGCTTCGCGGAGGAGCGGCCTGGTGGTCCCCGGCCTGATAAGGCGTAAAGATGCCTGACGCTCGGAATCCCTCGAGCAGGCCCTCCATGTGAGACAGGCGGCTTTCTACGGCCGACATGCGGCCCTGCAGATCCAGGATCATCTTGCCGAGCACTAGCCCGCTGCCGAGGATCGTCGAAATCAGGGTGATTAATTGGAAATTGCTCATTTCTGTTTGGGTTGCAGGCCAGCACGCCTTATTTGCTGGCCTGGGCTATGAATCCCTCGTCATTGAGTCCGTTCTCGGAGGGCATCGTACTGCGAAAAGTCTACCACAGGCAGGCGGCTGCCTGCGAGGCCCGCACACCTGCGGGGCCAAGCCCTGAAAATCCGTGATTCATCCCCTAAAATGCAAGCATGATCGGAAGGGAGAGCGGGAATGACTGAACTGGAAATCCACGGCGTCCTGGTCTGGGCGGTCCTCGCCATCGCGGTCCCGACCTTCCTGTACCTGATGCGCAACACGGCCCCGTTCGGCCGCCACTATTCGGGCACCGGCTGGGGGCCGTCCTTCTCCAACCGGACGGGCTGGATCGTCATGGAATTGCCGACCGTGGTCGTCTTCCTGTACGTGTATCTCTGCGGAGAATCCGCCTGGGAGGTCGTGCCGCTGGTGTTCCTCGTCATGTGGCAGGCCCACTACCTGCACCGGACGCTGATCTTTCCGTTCCGGCTGCGCACGCAAGGCAAGCGGATGCCGATCGCGGTCGCCGCCTCGGGCGTCTTCTTCAACGTGATCAACGCCTACATCAATGCCCGGATCGTCTCGGAGTTCGGCGAATACGGAGTCGAATGGCTGAGCGACCCCCGTTTTCTGGTCGGCCTTGCGGTTTTCCTTGGGGGGATGGCCCTCAACCTCCACTCCGACACGGTTCTGCTGCGCCTGCGCAAACCCGGCGAGAGCGGCTACGCCATCCCCCGGGGCGGCGGGTTCCGTTTCGTCTCCTGCCCGAACCATCTTGGGGAAATACTGGAATGGGCCGGCTGGGCACTGGCGACATGGTCGCTGGCGGGCTTCGCCTTCTTCGTGTTCACCGCCGCCAACCTGATGCCGAGGGTCTACAGCCACCACCGGTGGTATCGGGAGAAATTCGACGATTATCCGGCCGACCGGAAGGCGGTGATTCCGGGGATTTTCTGAATCGATCCTACCGGTAATCTAACCAGCAAGGGATTTTTACTCGGGGAGTTCGGAAGCCCTGATCCAAGAAGCCGAAACCATGCCCTGATCGATGATCAGCCGTACCCTGAGGCCGGCCTGCGGAACCCCTGAAACAATTCTTCAAGGTGTCCCACTCTCCCTTCGAGACGCTCTATTCTTCCTTCGAGATGTTCCATTTTCCCTTCGAGATGCTCCATTCTCCCTTCGAGGCGACCCATCCTTTCACGAAGGTCCGCAACGTCTCGATGAAGGCTCAGGAGAAATCCCGTCGTGGTGAGCCACAACGCAACAATCGCTATCAATTCAAGACTAATATTCATGGTTCTGCTGGTTCCCTATCCATGCAGGTCGGTTAGCCTTATCCCAGACCTCGGGTTGATTCGAGTCCCTCTTCCATATCCATTGTCCGAGGGTGTCAGATGATTCAAGTATAGCACTGGTCTTTTGTCCCTGCGAACGGCAGTCTCTTCCAATGAGAAGTGAGCCTGAAGCGAGAGCAGTTTCCAACGAGAAGTGAGCCTGAAGCGGGTGTGGGATCATCTGGAGGATGATCTTGAACTTAAACACTCTCCGCGTTCGGACCTTGCAGGACCTGCGCGACT